>NZ_QTUA01000002.1 GCF_003386865.1 Calidifontibacter indicus
CGCGCACGCCGCGTCGAAAGCGTACGTGCTCTCGTTCACACAGGCGCTCTGGGCGGAAATGCAGCACGCGAACGTTCGCGTGGTCGCGGTCAGTCCCGGCCCGACTCAGACTCCGATGAACCCATCGGTCGGCGGGGGAAGCGACAGCCGGCTGATGTCGCCGAGACTGTTCTCGCGGCGATCGACGGGTCTGGCCCGACGGTCGTCGACGGTCTGCGGAACAGGATGACAGCAGCTGTGATCCGTCTCCTCCCGGCACACAACCGCGTTCGACCCAGTCGAGCTCACGCTTGCTCTCGACGTCATCTCTCCGGAACTCGTTGGGGCTATCGCACGGTTCGCGGTGAAGCGCAGATACTTAGATCGCTTCCCCACAGAGGGAGGCCACGAGGCGGTTGTGATGCACGCGGAGAAGATGAAGCTCGACGCCGAGATGAAGGAAGATCTCGCGCGCGCGATCACGACCGCCGTCAAGGCCGATACTCGACAAGACACGACGCGGGAGTACTACGGCCGCGTAGCTACCGACCCGGCGCTCACGCTCATCACTCTCTGTGACTTGGCGCACTTCATCATCGACGATCCAGATCGACTTCTCGACGGCACCTTCACGGTCCTGGGCAAAGTCATCGCGCCCGTCGAGATGGATGTGCCCACGTTCTCCCGGAACAAGATTCTTCGCAACCTGGCCCCAGGTGCGCTCGATGGCGGCATCCAAAAGCTAGCCGAGCTGATGGAGGAGGTCCCACAGGTAGGCGAGAAGCCCCTCTCGGAATACATCGACCTAAAGATGGCCTCACGCGTAGAGGGAGCTTCGATGCGAGTCATGCCCCTCGCCATCTACTCCTGAGCCCGGGACCCTCACCACCCGGAGCCCAGCTGGGCCTCAACGGTCGGCCACCCTGACCACCGCACCCGAGCCCACCGGGGCCGGCTGCGGGCGCATGAATCGCAGCAGGCGGCGCGCGCTGGCCACGACGGCTGCGCTGGCGCCGATCACCCTGGTCGTCGTGGCGTGCTCGGGTCAGGGCTCGGTCGAAGCACCCGACGTTCGCACCGCCGCCACCGCGTTCGTCCGCACAGCCTCCGCCGACCCGGGTTCCGCCTGCGCGCTGCTGGCGCCGGTCACCGCCCGCGAGGTCGCCGACGACGCGCCGTGCGCCGCCGGGCTGGCCGACGCCGGGCTACCGCCAGCAGGTGAGATACGCAGCGTGCAGGTGACCGTACGGGTACGGGGTCGAGCGGGTGATCATCTCCTCGACCCGGGTCGATCGGGTGCTGGTCTCTAGAGTCCGGCCGGTCCTGCCCGTCCTGGAGCTCGCCGGGACGCGCCACGACACCGATCGGCTCGCCCAGGAGGCTCGGGCAGCGAGCCGACGATGGCGGGAGCAGATCGGTCGCGCCGCAGGAATCAACCACCAGTCCACCGAGTGCTGGAACCAATGAGTCGGGGCGGTCCGCGACTCGGCTCAGTGACCCCTTGGGCCGACGTTTTCGGACAGTCCGGGAGGTTGGCAGCTCGATGCCAACCCGTGCGGCGGTGGCTACTGCGCACGGTTTCTGTTGCTGACCTGCGTGAATCCTGCGGGTCAGGGCACTGACGGTGCTGGTGCGGTGTGCTGGGTGGTGCTGGTGCGCCAGATGGTGAGCAGCCCGGCGATGGTGACCGCGGCCAGGACGAGGAGGACTGCGCCGTGCAGGCCTTGGAACAGGGCTCCGGCGACGATGGGTCCGAGGATCCACCCGACGTCGGAGGCGAGCCCGAACCAGCCGAAGGCGGTCCCCTCGTTGCCTTCGGTGAGCTGGGTGACGGAGGTGCGTAGCGCGACGTACACGACGGGTTGGACTGCCATGACGATAAAGAAGGCGGCGACGAAGACGCCGGTCATGCCGGCGGCGGCACCGCCGAGCAGGGCCAGGGTCTGCACGATGAATGCTGCGGCAGCACTGTTGCGGGCGCCCCAGCGTTCGACCAGGGTGCCGGCGAAGAAGGAGCCGATGGCGAAGATGCCGAGCCCGCAGAAGAACGTGACCTCGATGGTGGTCTGGCTGGCGTGCAGGATCTCCTTCAGGTGCAGGGGGTAGATCGGTTCGAGGGCGGCATAGATGAAGTTGTTGAACAGGTCGGCCGCGCCAAGCATTAGCGCGGCCACCAGCAGCTGGCGGCTGCTCAGACCGGCGTTGCGGGCGAGTTCCTCACCTCCGGTCGCGGCGGACCCCGTATCGGTGTGGGTGCCGGCGAGGTCAGCGCGTTCGGTCAGGATCAGCGCAGCGCTGAGATAGGTCATGGCGGCGCCGATGATGAACGCCGTCCTGAAGGTGATGGTGCCGGAGAACGCGGCGACCAGGCCCGGTCCGGCGGTCATGCCGATGACCGCGGCGGCACCAAACCGGCCGAGGGCCTTGGCGCGGCCGATGGAGGAGCGTTGCCCGAGCTGGCTGGTCAGCTGATACAGGCCGGGCATGGCGAACCCTTCACCGACGCCCCACAGGACACGAAAGGCCACGATCGAGGTGGCGTTGGTGGAGGTGGCCAACGCCAGGGTGGCGGTGGCCGCGACGCAGAGGCCACCGAACGCCACCGGCAGGCCGCCCCAGCGGTCGACCAAGCGGCCGCCGAAGGGTTGGACCACGGCCTTGGCGGCGGCGAACCCGCCGAACGCGATCCCGATCTGCAGCGGGCTCATGTCGAACCGGTCGGCCAGTAGCGGCACGAACGGGACGAGCACGGTGTAGGCCATGTTCGCCAGGGCCACCGCGAACAGCAGCCGGGGTAGGGCGGTGCGGCGCACCCGGGTCCGGGTGGCTGGCTGTGCGCTCACGCCGGCTGACCGAGCATCTGCGCGATGGTGGTGTCCATCTTCACCAGCTCACTCTCGATGCGAGGGTCTTCGGCGGTAACGAAGACGGGCGTCCACTGGTCGGTGGCGGTGAAGCCGCGACGTTGCTTGAAGGTGACGTTGCCGCGGCCGAAGTCCAGCACGGTGATCGCTGATCCGCAGATCGACTGGATCGTCTCGTGCAGCAAGAAGGTGTAGGCGTGGTGCTCCTCCATGCCATGCTGCTCGACACCGGCCGCCCACAGCACCATCACGTTGTCGTGGACGAACGCCAGGGTGCCGGCCAGGACCTCACCGCCGGACTCAGCGGTGAGGAGCGCAGCCATCGGTGTGCGGGCCATCGTCAGCAGTGACGCGGTGTCGTACAGCGCCGGGATGCCGTGCCGGGTCGCGGACTGGGTGGTGAGGTCGGCGAACCGGTGGATCTTCGCCTCCAGCTGTTCCTCGTCGTGGCGGTAGCGGTGGAAGGTGACGCCGGCTTCTTGGGCGCGCCGGTGCTCGCGGCGCATGCCGCTGCGGCCGGACTTGGACAGGCCGGCCAGGTAGTCCTCGATGCTGGCGGGTACCTGTAGCCGGCTGATGACGTCCAGGCGCATGAGGAGCGCGTTCTGCGCGGCGCGGGCGACCTGGACCAGGTCGGGGCGTTCCAGGCCGGGGATCACCAGCGCCTGAGCCTGCCAGGTTCGTGTCTGCTCCAGGGCGGCTGCGACCACGTGAGTGAACTGCTCGATCGTCAGTGTGTTCAGCGGACTGGTGCTGGCGTACAGGGTGCCGAGGTAGGCGACGTTGCCTGACCAGATGGCAGGGGCGTCACCGTCGGCCTCATACCCGGTCCAGAACGGGCTGTCAGAGATCAGCCGGAGCCGCTGCCCGTCGGCAACGGCATGGCCGTTGCCGACGGGCAGCGAGGTCTCCGCCAGGCAGGACTCGATAGAGGTGGCAGACCAGGCGTTCTGCCACTGCCGCTGGTTGAACAGCGCCCCGCAGTCGGTGACCAACTGTGCCCCTGCGCTCACCTGGGTACCTTCCCGTTGGTGTGGAGCGGGCACTGCTCCAGCAGCCGGGTGTTCTGGTCCGGTAGCGCGTACTGGCGCCACTCCCGCATCGTCGGATCACCGTAGGCCAGATCGACCAGCTGCGGGTGGGGCGGCACGGCGTCCCAGTCCTCGACCCGGGCGTAGATGTCCTCACGGATGCGTTCACCGCCGGGGTCGCCACGGTCGACGCCGAAGAAGATCCGGCGCGGCTGGAAGCACATCAGGAAGTGCTCTCCCATCCGGCGGCTGCGGCGGTGCTGGTAGGCGGGGATGCAGGGGAAGGCGAACATTGGGTCGCCGGCGCGCTGGAGCGCCTCGAGCTGCATGGCGGCGTCTTGCTCAAGGGTGCTCACTCGCGCGTATCCCCACTGGGTCACGACCGCCGCCCTTCACCAAATGTTCGAAAGTACCGAAACTGACCGGTTGAACTCGCCACCGTTTACGCACCCTGAGATGGCGATCATGCGTGGCTGACTGTGCGACGCTTCGCCTTTTCTCTAGTTCCGCACCCGCGCATTGAGCACCATCGACGGCTGTTGTTCTTGCTGTGGTCGAGGTAGAACCATCCGCACAACTCGGCGGCGCACAGGCGTGTGCGTGCCATGAGCCTTGGGTCGGTGAGAAGGCTCGCCGCTTCAAGCGCAACGTGGTAGCGCACGTTCTCTAAGCAGGGGCGGTCCCATGCCCAAGTCAACGACGGCGGGCCCCCGATGAGCCTGCGATGGGTACACGCTTCGACGCATGTATCGGAAACGACCTGCATCGCCATGTAGGAAGGCGCATGACCATTGTCGAAGGCAACCAAGATCGCGTGAACACTCTCGCGCAGGTGCACAACACGCCCGAGTTCATCGCGCGGCGAACCCAAGGGTGACTCGGGCGAGACATCCTCGATGCCGACGCGCCGCGCCCAGCGATACAGGTCATCAGGCGTTCGCAGCGTGTCGTCGGGGTGGTGTCCTGTGCGGTCTTCGATGGTGTTCACGAAGTCCAGGGCCACGTGGTCGCCGAGCAGCGCCAGGGCCTCCACATCGAGCATTCACTCACGCTACCTCACACCGATCCCCCAAAACATGTTTTGCTGGGCAGACTCACCACCAAAACGAGTTATGCCGGTGCAACCGGCGAGATCGGGGTACAGGCATGACTGACAACGCCAGCCGAGACAGCGCAGCCAGCGGCCGGTGGCGGCGCGACTTCCGCTTCGTGTGGGCGGCCGAGAGCGCATCACTACTCGGCTCTCAGGTGCTCCAGCTCGCGCTACCGCTCACCGCCGTCGTCACCCTTGACGCGAACGCCAAGCAACTAGGCTTCCTCGGCGCAGCCAGCTACGCCCCCTACTTGCTTTTTGCTATCCCCGCCGGCCTCTTGGTTGACCGGTGGCAACGACGCGGAGTCCTGATTGCATCCAACGCGCTTCAGGCCGTAGCAATCGGGACTATCCCTGTCCTTGCTGCCACACATCGGTTGACCTTCGCATGGCTGCTGGCCATGGCCGGCGTTGCGGGGATCGGCAAGGTTTTCTTCAACATCGCTCATCGTTCGTACCTACCGGCGATCGTTCCGACCGAGCACCTCACGGGTGCGAACTCGCGCCTGACAGCGAGTGAGTCAGTCGCCGAAGTCGGTGGGCCAGGTCTTGCCGGTTTGCTTGTTCAGGTGATCGGTGCACCGTTTGCGCTGCTCGTTGATGCCGTGAGCTACCTCGCTTCAGCCGTGGGTGTTGCGGCAGTACGAACCCGCGAAAAGGCCGCCCTTGTGGACCGCAGTACGCCGCTACGGACCCAGATGGGACAGGGATTCCGCCTCATTTTTCGCAACCCCTACCTGCGGGCGTTTCTTGGGGAGGCGGCCAGCTACAACTTGTGCTGGCAAGTGGTGCAGACAGTCTTGGTGATCTTCGCCGTTCGTACCCTTGGCATGTCGCCGGGCACCCTGGGTTTGATGATGTCGATCGGCGCGATCGGCGCGCTGCTCGGAGCCACTGTGACTGGGCGTGCGGCCGCACGATTTGGCCTGGGAAAAACACTCGTAGCCGCCGCCGTGCTCGGAGACCTGGCTCCTCTCATCCTCCCAGCCACTCAGCGAGGGATGTGGGCAGCGCCGATCCTTGCCACAGCCTTCTTCGTGCAAGGTTTCGGCATCACGGCGTGCAACGTCCACGGCATGAGCGTGCGGCAAACCGTCACACCCGATCACTTACTCGGACGCACCAACGCCGCGTACTCGTTCGTCGCGCAAGGAGTCCAAATGCTCGGTGCGCTACTTGGCGGGTGGCTCGGCGCGGCAACCGGCACCCGAGGCGCGCTACTCATCGGAACGCTCGGCCTGCTCAGCACAAGCCTGTTCCTCATCCTCTCCCCACTACGACATGTCCGCACCCTGAAGGACGTGGCTGAACCAGATTCGCGGCTTTGCCAGGCGTAGCAATAACGAAACCGTTTCTGCTACAAGGGTTTTTGCCCCACCGCGAAAGAGCCAAGAGCCAGACCTAGTCCTGAGTCTTCGACGTCTCTGGCTTGTAGTAGTCCTGCATGAGTTCGCTCGCCCACTGGGGCTGGTGCACGTCACCGCGGCCCCATGACGCAGCTCCTCATCGGCCAAACCGACGGCTTGGCTCTCGTCGCTGACGCGGGGCGGCGGACGCAGGCGACGGGAGAGTCGGTGAGGACGCCAACGTCGCGGATGCCGTAGTCGTCGACTTGGAAGCACGGCAGCCAGGGGTGGATGTTCATCTGGGCGGTCTGGGCGTGCCCGCCGTAGCTGAGCAGCCTGCCGCAGCCAGGCGGTGAAAGGGGTCATCGCTGGAGGGGCCCAGCAGACGCTCCAGCGGTACGGACGGCGCCCTGGGGACTGCGACTGCGATCGGCACGGTTGGCCCGATCGCAGTCGGGCCCACGTCGCGGGTCATCGGCATCTCCCCATGTCTTTACCGAGCAACGAATCCAGCGACATTCACTTGATTTCCAACCGCAATTTGTCTCTCCTGCTATAGTCTTAGCATGAACGAGGATCCCGCGGCCCGCAGCCACTTGGAGGAGGTCATCCGCCACGCCCGCACGGAAGGCCCCCTCGACGACCTGTGCGCGCTGATCGAGAAGGTGCACGAGACCAACCGGAAGCGGCACGAACCCAAACTGGGTGACGATGCCCTCTCTTTCGGGATCCAGTGCCACCGCAACATCCTTCAACTCGCCCCCGCGCACATCGGGAACATGCAGGAGGTCGAGGTCAGCGGCTCCCAGACCCTGGAGATCAGCTTCGCCAGCAAGGTCTGGCACCTGAGCAAGGTCACCTCACGCACGGCCACATGGAGTCCGCACCAGATCAGCTGGGACAGCAGCGAAGTGCGTCTGCGCGCTGCCCGGGCGAACACCAGGCTCTACTGGCCCAGCGAGGAGACGCTCTTCGCGTCCCTCCCGCCAGATGACCTTTCGCTCTACAACACCAAGCCACAGGCGCTGCATTACCTCCACCTGGCCTGGCAGGGGCTGGACGAGGACGGGATCCGCATCTTCGCCGGCTTCCCGCGGGTGGGCTCCTCGCCGTGGCTCGCGGTGGTCGAGCTCACCACCGGCCGCGGCGGCACCGGTGGTCTACCCCTGCCCGGCGACGTCTCGCCTACGAGCTCGCCCGATCACGACGCCATGGCCGAGCCCACGGTGGCGGTCAAGCGCCGTCGACCCGCCGGGCAGGAGGAAGCGCCGCACTCAGGCGCTGGGTCATGACCGAGATGCTGGACTTCGACGCCGGCCGCCAGCGTGCGGCGCGGCGCCGAGCGCAAGGAGTCATCAGCGACTTCGACCCTAGCCGCCTGGCCCTGGCTCGCCGCCTCGCCGGGCAGCGCCGCACGGTGCTGGCCCAGGCAGCCGGGGTGACTCCGGCGGCGATTACGCAGTACGAGAAAGGTCAGTCGCGACCGACCCTGCCCGTCGTGGAAGCCATGGCCGACGCGCTGAGCGTCGTCCCGGACTTCTTCCGGGCCGGGCACCCGGTAGCCGCACTTGACACCTCAGGGGCGCACTTCCGCAGCCTGCGCTCCACCAGCGCGCTGGAGCGGGACAAGGCATTGGCCTTCGCAGAGCTCACCTTGGCCGTCCTCGAGGCGGTTGAGCGCTACGTGGAGCTACCGCCGGTGGCTTTGCCGGACCTTGCGGTGTCTCCGGAGCTGCGGCTGGCCGAGGTGGCTGAGCTGGCCCGGCAAGCGAGAACGGCACTGGGAGTTGGCGCGGGCCCGGTTTCTCACGTCGTTCGTCTGCTGGAATCCCACGGGGTCGTCGTCGTACAGCTCGATGACGCCACCCGACGGGTAGATGCCTTCTCCCACCAGCAGGGGACACGCCCTCTCGTCCTGCTCAACCCCCACAAGGGCGACAAGGCCCGCAGCCGGTTCGACGCCGCGCATGAACTGGGCCATCTGCTGATGCACCACGACACCGAGCCCGGCTCCCGGGTGGTGGAGGAGCAGGCCCACGCCTTCGCCGCGGAGTTCCTGGCTCCCGCTGACCAGATCACCGACGAGCTGCCACGACGGCTGGACTGGACGACGCTGCATGCACTCAAGAAGCGGTGGGGTCTGAGCCTGAAGGCGCTGCTCGTGCGGGGACACCACCTGGACGTCTTCGGCGAGAGCACCTACAAGCGGGGGCTGCGTCAGCTCAGCTCCTGGGGCCTGCCCGAGCCGGGCCCCTTGGGGCCACCTGAGGGTCCAATCCTGCTGCCACGGGCGGTGGCGCTGCTGGAGGAGGACGAGGACGCGATCGGCCGGCTCGCCGCCGAGACAGGGCTGCCCGCGGCCACAGTAATGCGGGTGCTCGACGCCGCTGGCAGCGAGACGGAACGACCTGTTCTCAGTCTGCGCCGGTAGGTCCGGCGGGCCGCGAGGGTCCTCGCAAGCACTCCCGGGCAATGTTCATGCGGCCCCAATGGGGAACGCGGGCAGCATCTGACGCGAACAGCGCCGCCAAACACCAGGACGAGCGCCTACGGTCGAGCCTAATCGCGCGCCTTCTATTACATGGGATAATGCATGGAATCCCGTGTAATAAGCCGTAGGGTGACCTCATGGCCACGCCGACCGACCCACCCGGAACAACGCCCTCGACGCACTCGGTCGCGGGGACGGTCGCACGGGTGTCAGCGACCACAGATGCGGTACAGCTGCTCGACGACGTACCGCTCACCGAAGCCGAGACCGAGTACGTCGAGGCCGCCCGGGCGGCGAACACACTGCGCGGGTACCGCTCGGACTGGACCGAATTCACCACCTGGTGCGTCCAGCACGACCGAGACCCGTTGCCGGCGGCCGCCTCGACGATCACCGGGTACCTGTCCGACCTGGCCAAAGCCGGCGCGAAGGTCGGCACGATGAGCCGGCGCCTGTCCGCGTTGAAATTCGTCCACCAGTTGCAGGACCTACCCGACCCCACCAGCAACGCCCGGGTGGTCGCGGTCTGGGAAGGGATCCGCCGCACCCACGGCGCACCACCAGATCAAGCCACCCCGTTGATGCCCCCCGAACTGTTCGACGTTCTCGCCGCCTGCCCCACCACCAGGATCTGGAAGACCAAGAACCGGGCACCCGAACCAGACCTGGCCGGGCACCGCGACCGGGCGCTGCTGCTCGTCGGGTTCGTCGGCGCCCTGCGCCGCAGCGAACTCGCCGCCCTCCAGGTCGAGCACGTCGACGAGCACCCCAACGGGCTCGTCCTGACGCTGCCCCGGTCCAAGACCAACCAGCACGGCACCGAAGCCGAACTCGTAGTCCTCCCCCGCTCCGGCAACCCCGACCGGTGTCCCGTCACCGCACTGCGCGCCTGGCTCGAGCTCGCCCAGATCACCACCGGCCCCGTCTTCCAAGGAGTGACCAAGGGAAACAAGGCCACCGGCCGGTCACTGCACCCCGAGTCGATCAACACCCTCGTCCAGCACGCGATCGGCCGCGCCGGGATCGACCCACTCCCCTACTCCGCGCACTCCCTGCGCGCGGGGTTCATCACCTACGCACACCTGCGCGGGGCGACCGACCGCGCGATCGCCCACCAGTCCCGGCACCGGTCCCTGACTACCCTCGGCGGCTACGTCCGCATCCACAACGCCTGGACCGACAACGCCGCCACCAGCCTCGGCCTCTGAGTAGGAACATCGGGGGTGATCGGAGCCCACGTGACAGTTTCCGCGACCCCCCGCCCCCGCAAAGGGCGGTCGGCGACCGGCAGCTGAGATCATGTCAGGTTATTGAATACTCAGAGTATTATATATACTGAGTTCTTGATATGCAGGTTGGTACCCTTGTTGCATGAGCACCCCCCGCTACCGGCAGATCGCCGACGACCTCCGGGCTCGCATCGCCGCCGGCGACTACGTCGTGGGCGACAAGCTGCCCTCGCTGCTCGCGCTGCAGCGTGAGTACGACGTGTCGGGCATCAACACGGTCCGGCACGCACTACAGGTGCTGGCCTCACAGGGCTTGGTCCGCACCGACCGCGGCCGTGGCACGTTCGTCACCGCCACCGACTATCCAGGGGCTGGCCGAGAGGACCTCCTCGCCGCACTTCGCCAAGCGCGCGACGCGGTCGACCAAGCCATCGCCTATGTGCAGGCAGACGAACCACCGCATGTCGACGATCAGGTCGCACCGGAAGCGGTCACATCATCGTCGCGCACCAGCACCCTTAGCACCTCGGCGCAGAGAACACTGTTCGACACCATCGTGGAGGCCATCGGCGCGACCGCTCCCCCAGACCACTGGCCAGACACCGTCGAAGCGCTAGCCACCCACCGCAACCGTGCCGCAGCACTAGTCCGTCGTGGCCTGCACGATGTCGAAGTCTCCCTCATGCGTCGCGGCCGCCGACGCGACGACGGCTACAAAACCGACGCAGTCCAGACCTATTCCGCCGGTGACGCCGCGGCCGCTGTGCGGGACATACGCCGATACCTGACTCCAAGATAGCCCGGACCACCGAATCCTGTTACATATCAAAGGAAATGACGCCAGCCTTGTCGGCACCATGGTCTCCAATTGGAGGATCCGGCGGAGTAGCTCGATAGGTTCTGGGACGCGCTTCAGCGACACGGACCACGCTGCAGTCCCCTTCCTCAGTCGTTTCCGTGCAGGTCGAGGTACAGCAGTTCTCCGAGGAGGGTGAGCATCGACTGTTCGATGGAGCCCTTGTTGTTGAACAGTTCCGCCATGCGTGACTGGGCAGCGTCCGTTGATGCGACCGCGATGAGCAGGTTGTCCTTCAACGTCTTCGACGACAAAAACTGGTCCTGACTGTTCACGACCGCTTGGGCTTTCAGGACCGGGTCGGTCTTCATCTCCTCGATCAACGACAACACCCACGACTGCACCTGGTGCGTGCCGAAGTCCTCCCCCGCGAACTGCTCGTTCAGCTTCGCGATCAGCTCCTGCAGCAGCACCAGTTTCGGGTCGTGCTTCTTCGCCGACCCCGCCGCGGTGACCGGGTTCAGCTTCACCGACTCCCCCGTGGTCAGGTCAAGCTTCTGGGTGGCGTGCTCCTTCTGCTTGATGTTCGCCAGGGTCACCTCGGACAGGTCGATGTGGGTGGACGTTTGCCGGCCCCGGATGTGCGGTGCCAGCAACCGGAAGAAGATCGCGTGCTTCTCCACGTCGGTATCGCCGAAATCGACGATCTGAGACAGAAAGTCGTGCAGCTTCACGAACGTCGACACGTCCTTACGGAACATGTCCAACTCGTCCTGGGTGACCTTGTCCCCGGACTGCACCGCCTGGTTGTACGCGGTGACGAACCGGTGCTTCACCGGCTGCAACGCCCCAGCGATCTTGTTGTTGCCCGCTGTGGTCACGTACGCCGTAACCACAGCGTCGATCTCCTCGAACGTGAAGATCCCCGACTGATCCAGTCTCCCCTGTAGGTCGTGCAGCAGGTTCGGGTCCGTCGTCGCAACGATCTCCGCTTCCTCGTAGTACGGCTTGAACGCCGCCAGGATGTCGTCGGCGTCGTTCACGAAGTCCAGGATCATCGTCGCGTCTTTGCCCGGGTAGGCACGGTTCAACCGGGACAACGTTTGTACCGCGGTCACCCCAGACAGTTGCCGGTCCACGTACATCGCGCACAGCAACGGTTCGTCGAACCCGGTCTGGAACTTGTTCGCGACGATCATCACCCGGTACTCCGGCTTCTTGAACGCTGTCCGCAGATCGCCGGCACTGGGGTTCATCGACGCTTCGGTGAACTTGCCGTCGGTGTTCGTCAGCTTCGACCCGGCCGCCGTTTCCTGGTCATCCACGTCACCGGAGAACGCGACCAGGCTCGTGTAGTCCGTGTACCCCTGCTTGGCGATGTAGGCGTCCATCGCGGTCTTGTACCGGACCGCCGCCACCCTGGAATCGGTGACGACCATCGCTTTCGCGCGGCCGCCGAGCAGACCCTTCACGTTCGCTTCGAAGTGTTCGACGATGATCTGCACCTTCTGGGCAATGTTCGTCGGGTGCAGCTTCACCCACCGCATCAGCCCCTTCGTCGCAGCCGACTCATCGACCAACTCCCCCGCCGCGTCCCGGGTGCTGATCGTCACCTGACCCTTGCCGGCCTTCGTCGCCAGTTCCCACGCCGTCGAATAGGTCGTGTACGACCGCAGCACATCCAGGATGAACCCCTCCTCGATGGCCTGCGCCATCGTGTACAGGTGGAACGGGCGCGGTAACCCGTCCCCGTCCGGGGTGCCGAACATCTCCAACGTCTTCGGTTTCGGGGTCGCAGTGAACGCGACGAACGTGATGTTGCGGGTGTCCGCCTTCGCCTTCGCCTCCGCCGCCAAGATCGCCTCGACGTCGACCCCTCCCCCGTCATCCAACGCTGCGGCTTCCTGGGCGGTGAGGACCTGCTTCAGCTTCGTCGCCGTCTGCCCCGTCTGGGAGGAGTGCGCCTCGTCCGCGATGACCGCGAACCGGCGGCCCTTCAGCGACTGGTTCTCCTGCAACGCCTCCAACACGAACGGGAACGTCTGGATCGTGACCACGATGATTAACTGCCCAGACTCCAGGGTTTTCGCCAGGTACGCCGACTTCGACCCGAACGATGCTTTCGCGGCCTCGTTCGGGGAGATCGTCGCCACCACACCGGACGTGGACTCGATCTGTTTCACAGCCTCCTGCAACTGCGCGTCCAACACGTTCCGGTCCGTCACCACAATGACGGAGTCGAACACCTTGCCGTTGTCGGCGTCGTGCAGGGTGGCGAGCCGGTGCGCCGTCCACGCGATCGACCTCGTTTTCCCCGACCCGGCGGAGTGCTGGATCAGGTACCGCTGACCGGCACCGTTCACTTTCGCGTCGGCGACGATCTTCGTGACGGCATCCAACTGGTGAAACCTGGGGAAGATCAGCGTGTGACTGATCGTCACCTTCTTCGTGGCCGGGTCGGTCCGTTTCGATTCCTCGTAGTGCATGAACTTGCCGAGGATGTCCAGGAACTGGTCGCGGTCGAGCACGTCCCGCCACAGGTACGTGGCCGGTGACCCACCATCCTCATCAGGACCGTTCCCGCGATGCCCGGCATCGCCCCGGTTGAACGGCAGGAACACCGTGTCGTCACCGGCGAGCTTGGTCGTCATCCACACTTCGTCGTTCGACACCGCGAAATGCACTAACGCGCGCGTCCCGAACCCCAGCAACGGTTCACCCGCCGGCGCCCGGTCCTTCATGTACTGCTTCTTCGCATCCCCCACGTTCTGGGTGAAGTCCGTCTTCAACTCGATCGTCGCGACCGGGATCCCGTTGACGAACAACACCAGATCGATGCTGTTCTGGTTCTTGGCCGAGTAGTGCACCTGCCGCATCACCCGCAACCGGTTCGCGGCGTACCGGGCGTTCACGGTCGGGTTGATCGCCTGCTCGGGACGTTTCTGCATCATCTGGTACGACGCCGGCACATCCTTGAACCCGGTCCGCAGCACCTGCAACGACCCACCAGCACCCGCCTGCCCCTTATCCAGCACCGCCGAGAGCCTCGTTAGGATCCCCTCCCGCGCCTTCGCCTGCGCGGTCTCGGACGTCGACGGTTTCACCTTCTTGGCGAGCTCGCCCGGTTGTGTCTCCTCCAACCAGGCGAACACGTCCTCGGGGAACAACGCCCGCTGCCGGTCATACCCGGCATCGTTCAGCGAGTACAACCAGCCATGCGCTGCCAAGTAGGCGCACAGTTCGTCCTCGAACGCCTTCTCCAACACCTGACTCATGCGGCACCCCCGTGCTCGTTCACGTCGATCTGACCGGTCACCGCTGCGGTGATCAGCGCGGACCTGCGCTCCTTGGAGAGCTCGATCATCCGCTCCGTCTTCCCAATCAACTCATCAATCCTCGCCATCTCATGGTCGATGGTGTTCGTGATCCGCTCTTGATCGGCCGCGCTCGGCAACGGAACACGGAAGGCTCGCACCTGCGAGTCACTTAGGTGTGGGACGGAAACCCCTGTGAACTCCGGCGTTGCGTACTCAACGAACGCCCGCGATGCGAGGACCAACTGAAGGAACCTGCTAGTCAACCCCACGCGTGGGCGAAATCGCACGACTCGTTGGAGGAGTAGCGCCGGGAGATCGGCATCTGCGATCGCTGCAACCCTCGTCCCTCCGGACACGAATGGTCGGTCCAGACCAAGTACGACATCGCCTTCACAGAGCCTGTACCTCTCGTATGGCGTCACGTCATCCAAGGCCCAATCGACTCGTTCTGACCAGTCGGTGCAGCCCGGTTTGACGTTAATTCCACGGAGAAGCCGAACGCCTTCCCCTCCTGGTTCGAACCGATCACTTGCGAACGCATTTCCGGGTAGCGCGTCGAGGTAGTACCCGAACTTGACCGGCTCCGCTTCCGTCAGCATGCAGGTTTCGATGACGGCTTGCCGTCGTTCGTGGAGGCGGGTGATCAGTTCGGTTTGCTTCTTGATGAGCGCGTCGATCTTGCCCGTCTCCCGATCCAAGAAATCCGCAATCCCCCGCTGCTCAGCCAACGGTGGCAGGACGACAGGCATCCGCCGAACGTCGTCGTACTTCAGTGACTGCCTCAGCCCTCCACCCATCCCGTAGAAGACCTTGCTGACGTCGTACGCCCGCATGAGGTACTCGAAGAACCGCGATGAGACCTTCGTCGGAGTGAACGCCATGTACGCCGATGTGATGATTCCTCGTTGGTCAACGCGGGCTGACCTGAGGCTGCGTTTGTCGTTCTGCAGGTCAGTGAACCGGAACACGATGTCACCAACAGAGACGATCTGGTACGTCTCGAACGACTCTGGGAGCAGCCCCTCCGATGTGTTGATGTCTTTTGCGACGATCCGGCCATAGCTCAACGACAGCAGGTTCTGCTCCCTGAGACCAACATTCTTGACTTTCGTCTCCCGCCCAACAGAGAACAATGGTTTGGTCGTCCAGCCGTCGGGCAGCCTCCACTGCCAGGGTGCTGTTGCCTCACTCATCCTTCGACCGCCTGGAGGATGTCGATTATCTCTTTCGCGAGGACGTTGAGCTCGGCGTCGATCTCTTCGAGCGGTCGCGGTGGCACGTACTTGTAGAACAGGCGGGTGAACGGGATCTCGTACCCGATCTTCGTCTTGGTGTGGTCGATCCAGGCGTCGGGGACGTGAGGGGTGACTTCGCGGGTGAAGTAGTCGTCGATGGTGTCGCGGAACGGGACCAACTCGGTGTCGCGCAGGTCGGTGTTCGGTTCGATGTTGCCTTTGGTGTCTTTGCAGATGTCGGCGGTGTCGTCGTGTTCCCCGATCGCCTGCCAGATCGCCTTCACGACCGGTGTCGCGACGGTGGTGCCGGCGTGCTTGATCGCGAGCCGCAGCTGCTTGGTGAACTCGTCCCGGTTGCTCCACGACTGCCCGGTCAGCGACTCGAGCCCGGCCCGGACCTTGGTCTGCTCGTCGACGCCCAACTTCTGCACCGACTTCGTCGCCAGCGCTGCGTTGATCGTGTCGGGGGTGATGTCGAACCTGAGCCGCAGTGGCTGTTCGACGGTGATCTCCCAGTACCCGAAGTCGGCGGGTTCGAGGATCTTCGACTCATCGGTGTCGGTGAACTCGTCGTACAGCTTCACGATCAAGTCACGGTCGGTGTCGCTGATCTCGCGGTTCTTCGAACCCAGCTTCTTCCGTAGCTTCGTCCATCGGTTCGTAGCGTCGATCAACTGAATCTTGCCGCGCCGCTCCTTGGGCTTGTGGTTGTCGAGGATCCACATGTAGGTGGCTATATCGGTGTTGTAGAACATGCTCGTCGGGAGGGCGACGATCGCGTCGATCAGGTCGGATTCGATGAGCCACCGGCGGATCTCTGACTCGCCTGACCCAGCGCCGCCGGTGAACAGGGGTGACCCGTTGAGGACAATCCCGGCCCGGCCACCGGAGTTCGAGACGCTGGCGGTGGCGGGGCGCATCTTGGAGACGAGGTGTTGCAGGAACAGCATCTGCCCGTCGCTGATGC
This sequence comes from Calidifontibacter indicus, assembly GCF_003386865.1. NCBI lineage: Bacteria > Bacillati > Actinomycetota > Actinomycetes > Micrococcales > Dermacoccaceae > Calidifontibacter > Calidifontibacter indicus. The sequence continues at coordinate 16,349 of NZ_QTUA01000002.1, forward strand.
GGGGCAGGCCCGCGTCGAAACGGCCACCCTTCGCCTGGTGTTCCTTGCGGACGACCGGTTCGGCTGCCTTCCAGTCGCCACCGTAAGGCGGGTTGGACAGGCAGTAGTCGTAGGTGGTGCCGGCGTGCCGATCATCCCGGAGCGTGTCGCCGAGCCGGATCGCATCGACCGCTTGACCCTTGCCGATCATGTCGGACTTGCAGATCGCGTACGACTCCGGGTTGAGTTCCTGCCCGGCCAAGGTGATCGAGGCGTCCGGGTTCATCGTCAGGATCGCGTCCTCGGCCACGGACAGCATCCCGCCGGTGCCGGCGGTCGGGTCGTAGATGGATCGGACGACACCGGGTGAGGCGAGCAGGTCGTCGTCGGCGTTCAAGACCAGGTCGACCAGCAACCGGATGGCGTCGCGGGGCGTGAAATGCTCACCGGCGGTTTCATTGGAGGCGGTGGAGAACTTGAAGATGAGGTGCTCGAACACCTCGCCCATGTCCGCGTTCGACACTGCGGTCGGGTGCAGGTCGATGCCGGCGAACGCCTGTGTGACCAGCAGGAGCCGGTCGTGTTCGTCGAGCCGCCCGATCGTCTTGCTGAACTCGAACCGTTCGAAGATGTCCCGCACGTTCGCGGAGAACCCGGCGGTGTAATCGATGAGGTTGTCGGCAAGGTTCTCCGGGTCGCCCAGCAGCTTCTTCAACGTGTAGTCGGTGCGGTTCCAGAAGTGCACGTCGAACTTCTTGCGGAGCATTGCGGCCAGAACGTCGTCGTTGAGATGCTTCGCGACGAGGGCGTCGATCTCGTCGCGGTGCTCGTCCAGGACGCATTCCATGCGGCGCAGGATCAGGAACGGGAGGGTCGCGGTCCCGTACTGCGCTGGCTTGTACACGCCGCGGAGCTGATCCGCGATCCCCCAGATGAAGTTACCCAGTACCGACACTGCTGCCTGCTCTCCCTCGACCTAACGCGCACCGCTTGATGGCGGCGCAACCCGCCCTGCACAAGGTATATGGGCGGGATCCAGAGCCAGCGACGTCGCGCCCCGGGTGGCAGTTGTGAGGCCATCGAGTGTCTGATTGGGGTGTACCCCAGATGCATGCACTGGCTGAGGCTGCCCCCTAGATGGAAGCGGGTCCCACGGCGCGACCCGCCGAATGGGGGCGGCGCGGCGGGCCAGCCACCGTCTTGGATGGGGAGTAATGGCCACAGTGGCCTCGGCGAGGTGAGACCCTTGCGCAACACTTTCAGAAAGTGCGTCCGTGTTTGACAGGAATCGATGAGGGATGGGGGTGCCTGGTGATCGACTACACCGAGCCGCGCTTCACGACGCCGATCTGTACCATCCACGACGTTGCTGAGATCGTTCAGATGCCGCTGGAGACGGTCAAAACGTGGGCAGGTCAACGCCACTCCCGGCGGCAGATGATCACCCGACTCCCTCAAGAACACCGCGGGTGGCCCTCGATCCCTCTGGTGGGTCTCGCTGAAGCCAACACCCTGCGTGCCCTTCGAGGCGTTCTGCCGCCGGCCGAGGTAGAGGCCGCAGCCGTGTGGATCCGTGAGCAGTACACGACCCCGTACGCGCTGGCCAACCGTCGGCTCGTGACCGACGGTGCGTTCGCCTACGTGCAGGAGAACGCCCACGAGCTCTACCGCGTCACCACTGACCAGCACGCGTTTGTTGAGGTGCTCAAAGCGCACCTGCGGCCTCTCGTCTTTGACAGCGACGACTACCCCGTCGCATTCGAAGTTCGAGTGCCGGGCGTCGTGATCGATCCTCGGTTCAACGCTGGGCGGATGTCCTTCGAACGCAACCGGGTACCCCTGTTTGCTGTCGTGGGGAGCCTGCAGGGCGGCGATTCCGTGGATGAGGTCATGCAGCAGTACGGGCTGACGTTGCAGGAGGTGGCTGCAGTCGATGAGCATCGCGCCTGGGCGGCCGCGGCCGCGTAAGACCGACCTGGTCGTCCTGGTCGACCGCTGCCTGCCCCCGGAGGTGGCCTACGAGCTCACCAAAATGGAGAACTTCTACGGCATTGCCCTGAAAGACCACTACGGCGACGATATCGCCCAGAACCTCCCGGACGTGACGTTCCTTGAAGAGGCGGGGCAACGGCAGTGGGGTGTACTGACCCAGAACCCGCGCATGTGGCAAGTGCCTGCCGAGCGTGACTGCATCGTCGCCAACGGAACCCGTGTCTTTTCCTTGGACAACCCCAACGCGAACAGGACGTTGAAGGGCATGGTGCTCGGCCGTCATCTGGTCAGGATCCGTCGGCGCATGCGCCGCGAAGATCCATGTTTCTGGCGATTGCGGCTGCAGGACGTTCGCAAAGAACTCGCTTAGCCAACGCCAACGCCAGCTGCCCGATATCTCCTCACCTGGTTCTCCACGATGTCGCACTGCCGCTGGACGTAACTCTCACAGAGTTCGTCTTGGAGGAAACCGACAACTTGGTCCCACGGCGCCGACGCACCCTGCTGCAGGACGTCAATGACCATGCGATGACCCCGTCCAAGGATCCCGACCGCACCGGGTGGATGACGTCGTCAACATCCCGACAGGAAGCTCGCGGGCCGTGGGCGACTCAGGCCACCGCCCTCGTGGTGAACATCGCCTCGAGGCCGCTGTTGGCGAACTGTGCCGTTTTAAGGTGAGTCGCATGTCCGTGGTCGAGGAGCAGGTCGTTGGCTTCGGAGGTTTCGTTCGACACCACTTGTAGGCGAGTTCTGACACCGAGGAGACGTGATCTGGGCCGGCGATGGTGGTCTCGGTCGACACCGCTTCTCGCACATGGCGGCGGTCAGGTCGTGCGCTGTTTTGCGGCTTGGGCCAGACGGTAGGAGTCGGTGCCGGTCTCGAGGATGGTGCCGCCGAAGGTGAGTCGGTCGACGATGGCAGCGCACAGCCTGGGGTCGGTAAAGGTCTTGGTCCAGCCGCCGAAGGACTCGTTGGACGCGATCGCGACAGAGGCCTTCTCCTCGCGCTCGGTGAGGACCTGGAACAACAGCTCGGCCCCGCGCCGGTCGAGTTGCATGTATCCGAGTTCGTCGATGCAGAGCAGGTCGACGCGTCCGTAGCGGGCGATGGTCTTGGCGAGTGTCATCTCGTCGGCGGCCTCGACGAGCTCGTTGGCGAGATGGGTGGCCAGGGTGTACTTGACCCGGTAGCCGGCCATGGCGGCCTCTGTGCCGAGCGCGATGAGCAGGTGAGATTTGCCGGTGCCGGAGTCGCCGATCAGACACAGCGGTTGCCCCTTCTGGACCCATTCGCACTTGGCGAGGGTGTGGATCACGGCGGGGTCGATGTTGGGGTTGGCGTCGAAGTCGAAGGCCCGCAGGGACTTCTCGCGGGGGAACTTGGCGGCCTTGATCCGACGCTCGGACCGGCGTCGTGCACGGTCGTCACACTCGGCGAGCAGTAGTTCGGCGAGGTATCCGCGGTAGGACATCTGCTCGTGCCCGGCCCGGTCGGCGTAGTCGGTGAAGGAGCTGCGGATGGTGGGCATCCTCAGCATCCGGCACGCCTGGTCGATCGCGGCGTCGGCTGCTTCCTCGGTCATCCCTCGGCGCTTGGTGGTCACGGTGCGGCTCCTTCGTTCGGCGGGTCACGGCGGCAGGCCAGCAGCTGGTCGTACTTGTCCACGCTCGGCAGCGGCCGAGTGTCGGTCGGGATGTGGGCGCGAAGCCGGCGCTCGGTCAGCGATCGCACGGCAGGGGTCTCGCCTTCACCGCGTGCCCTGTCGCCGCCCAAGTGGGTCGGGTGGTGACCTGTCTTGTCGTCGGCTCCGCCATCTTCCGTCTCGTTGTGCTTGCGCGCTTCAAGTGCGACAGCGTCCGCGGTGAGCGCGCCTGCGCGCAGCGCTGTCGCGAGCCCGGCGACGACGTGTTCGTGGGGAAGGTGCCGGTGCAGCATCAGGACCTCGATCAGCGCCCGGGTGCCGTCGGCGTCACCGTGGGCCTTGCAGGCCGCGGCCCACCAGGCGTCGTGAACGGGAGTGAACCTCCCCGATGCCCTGGCCTGTTCCAGCGCTGTCGCGCCGGGTAGCGCGCCGGGTTTGCGGAGGAGGACCTCGAGGTAGTGGTCCAGGTCGACCCGGGTCGAGCCCTTGGTCATTAGGCGCTCGTGGCGGGCGATTTCGGTCTTGCCGTCGAACACGACCAGGTCGCTGGCGTTGAGCAGCACTCGGGCTTGACGGCCGACCATGCGGGCGGGGACGGAGTATTTGTTCATCCGAACGGCGATCTGGGCGTACCTGTCGACGCGTGGGGTGAACCAGCGGCCGGTCTCGAACGACTCGTTGGGCAGTGGCGCGAGCAGAGGCTGCTCGGTGGCGAAGTGTTCCCCGACCGTGCGGGCGCGGGATCCGATCCGCCGGCTGTCGTCGGCTTCGTCCCAGACGTCGACCATGGCGTTGAGCTCGGCGACGGAGTGGACTTCTGGGATGGGGACCAGGTGGTTGCGTCGGAACCAGCCGATCTGCCCCTCGACGCCGCCCTTCTCGTGAGCGCCTTGGATGCCGGGCTGGCAGTAGAAGGCCTCGATGCCGTAGTGGGAGCGGAACGCGGTCCACCGGTCGGCCTCGACCCGCTGGCGGGAGAACCCGATCACGCTCGCGACGGCGGCCTTGAGGTTGTCGTAGCGGATCTTCCCGGTCGGGACGCCCCCGAGGGCTCGGAACGCGTGCGTGTGGCCCTCGAAGAAGGCTTCCTGCCCGGCGGACGCACTGATCCGGTGCACGGCCTTGCCGGAGTATGAGAGTCGCAGGCTGAACAACGTGCAGGTGACCAGTTCGCCGCGCAGCCGGATCGCGACCTCGCCGAAGTCGACCTCGGCCTCGCGGCCTGGCAGGTGCTCCTGCGGAATGTACGTGTTCGCGGGTTCCCGGCCCGCTTCGATCCGGATCTCGCGGCGTCTCGTGGCGACATACTCGCGCACCATCCAGTAGGACACGTCGGTGGTGTGGTGCTCATCCTGGAGCCGGTCGAAGATCCGCTTCGCGGTGTGCCGCTGCTTGCGAGGCGCGTCCAGGTCCGCCCGCAGCCAGTCATCGATGACGCCTCGGTACTGGTCCAGACGTGACCCGCGCTTCGGAGGTGGCTTCCGCTCCTTCGGCCAGGCCGACTCCAGTGCGGCGACCACGGTCCGGTAGCCGACGCCGTGCTGGCGTTGCAGCGCACGATTCGAAACCCCCGCGCGGGCGTCGCGCCGAATCGCCGCATACAACTCGACTCGATTCACTGCCGGCATCCGCGATGGCGGCTTCAGTGGGTGCTGGCCGAAATTGTCGCGAGAAGCCGCTGCATCGTCGCTACGGTCCGCGTCGTGACCGGCACGGACAGCAGTTGCTCGAGGCACCCGGTGACGTTGCCTGCGGTCTGGCGCGGCTTCCAGCAGACGCTGTGGGCGCAGTCGGGCCCCATGGCGCGGATCTCTACGAGGCCATCTGGGCTTCGGAACGGTAAGCGGACAGTCGGGAACTGGCGCACGTCAAAGAACGAGATCATCGAGCGATAGACACCTTCCCCGGGATCTACCGGAGGCACATCCTCTACCGCGCGCCGAATTTGCTCCAGCGCCCGGATGACAACAGTTGGCTGATACCCGGTGGCCCGCAATCTGATGATCGCCGCGGCCGAGGCATTCTCCGGATCCATGGCCTCGAAAACGACCGTGCCGTTGCTTTGGAAGCTGCGGGCGACCGCCGGGCCGCCGAACGCCTCGACGAGTTCATCACCAGTGGGACTGCCTGGGTGGCCGAGGTTGACGTTGCGGAACAAGGCGACGGTGATCATGATGTGGCCAGCTCCATGGTGACGCACGCTGTCTCCGCCGGGTGGGTGATCATCGGCCAGTGGCCGGCGTCGAGCGTGCGGTAGCTCCATCCGAGCTTCTCCGCTGACACCTCGGCGACTGGAGGACTGGTCCGGAGGCAGCGAACGTACGCTACGGGCACGCCGGCTGCGCTCAGTGGCTCGTTGATCGCAGGTTGCGTGTAGGTGCCGATCGGCTGCGCGGTCAGATGCTGCTGCATCCACGCGAAGTCGGCGTCACCGATCCCGTTGTCCGGGTAGAGCTGGTCGAGCTGATCCCGGGAGAACCACGGGATCGCCCCGTCGTTGGCCAGGCTCGTCATGAACCCGGCGACCTCGGCCCCCATCACGTCGAACCACGACCTGCCCGGCTGCGGCAGAACGGCATCGATGAAGATGAGTCGGCGGATGCTCTGTGGTCGTCTTTCGAGCACTCCTGCCGCGACGTAGCCGGCGAATGAGTGAGCGACGAGAGTGGCATCCGCTTGGTCGCTGAGGGCTTCGTCGATGTCCTCGATCCAGTTATCCAGACTGACGGCGTTCGCGGGCGTCGCGTCATCGCCCGTCGTGCGTAGTTGCGGCGTGATGGTGTGGAATCCGTGGTCGTGCAGGATCGGTCTGACGCGTTCCCAGGCCCAAGGACCAAGGCCGCTACCTCCGATGAGGACGATGGGGCTGCTTGCGGTCATGTGTCTGCTCCTATGCGGTTCATGAAGTCGGTCAGGTCGTCGACGAGCTCGGCGGGCGAATCGAGTGAGGCGACGTGGCCACCGCTGTCGTGTGAGTACCAGGCCACGAGGTTGTTCGCTCGGGACGACACCGAGCGGGCGGCGAAGTCTCCATGACCGAAAACGCTCACTGCGGTCGGCACGCCCCCGGCCGCGGCATCCACGTCCGGAGCGTCCATCGAATAGATCCGCATGCTGGTGCCGGCACTCGCTGTCAGCCAGTAGAGAGTCGCGTTGGCCACGATGAAGTCGGTTCCTAGGCCGAAGTCGTCCCCCAGTGGGGCCTGCCAAAGCTGGTACTTGTCAAGCTGCCAGGCGAGCAGCCCTACGGGAGAGTCCGACAACGCGAATGCCAGCGAGTCCGGTCGGCGACTCTGCAGCTGAAGGTATCCGCCGCCGTCGACGGCGAACCTCTGCAGCCTGCTCCAAGCAGGCTCGTCGTCCGCGCTCTCGGCCATGAAGCCTCGTAGCCCTGCGCTCACGTGGACACCGATAACCCGCTCGGGTTCGACTGCGGCGATGGCTCGAGCGACGACGGACCCCCAGTCCTGTCCATGGACGAGGAACCGGTGGTGGCCCATCGCCCGCATGGCATCAGCCAGTGCGCGCGCTGAGTCGGTGATCGACCAGGAACCTGGTGGCAAAGTCGAGGTGCCGAACCCGGGAAGGGAAGCAAGCACGATCTCGGAGGCGAGAGTCCGGAGAGGCTCGATCACACGGTGGAAGGCGAGGAAAGAGGTGGGCCAGCCGTGCAGAAGCAACATTGGCACGCACCCTGATCCGCGGACCCTGACGGCATGGACGCGGGTGCCCGCGATCCTGAAGTCGACGTGCTCACCCAATCCGTCGTGGCTCTTCTGCTGAAGCCAGTGGTCCCACTCAGTCGCATAGTGCTCCACGATCGACGGCGCAAGACCGCGCGCCCCCTCGCCCAACGATGGCAGCACCGGCCACCGCGTCTGACTCAAGCGGCTACGGAGCGACTCGAAACCCGCATCGGCCCCGAGTGCACCCACGAGAAGTTGGTAGCATGCTGTCACATTGCCAAACCCTAGGCACATGACAGTCTGCTGTCAAAGGAGAGTTGCGTGAACCCCGACGCCGACGCGGCACTGCATGCCATCTTCGAGGTCAATCGGCTCCTGCGCGACGCCGGGGAGCGAGTGTCCGCGGCGGCAAGTCAAACACATTCCCGGCGCATGGTCCTCCAAGCCGGCGATCGCGCCACCGTCCCGGACATCGCCCGCCGGCTCGGGCTCCAGCGGCAGAGCGTTCAGCGCGTCGCCGACGAACTCGTAGCAGACGGTCTTGCGCGCTACGAGGACAACCCACGCCACCAGCGGTCCCGACTCCTCGTCACGACGGCAGCCGGAAAGAGCGCACTCGCGGCGATCCAGAGCGCTCACCGCGCGTGGGTCGCGGAAGTGGTAGCCACAGTCGGCGAGCTCGACTGGGAACGCCTCAACGGTGACCTTGGCCGCATCGCGCAGGCCGTTGGGCACCACGCACGGCAGCCTGGCTAAGTCACGGCATGCACGGCCAAGCATCTGTGCTGGCGTCTGGTGGTGTCGACTCTCGCCAACATGCTGACCCGATGGATCCTCGTCGGTGCTCGAACTCGCCTACAACTGGTGTCGAACGGAACCTCCCAAGCCAGGTCGTGATCGTGCACGCGCTGATCGGCCGTGTGATGAGCCAGGCCGACCACGCGCCGCGAGGCACGAACATCGCGCTGCGGTGTTGGGAGATCCGCAACGAGCTCGAGGCCTTCGGCGCCGGCGACGACCCGGACGTGCTTGCGAATAAGCACGACGACCGCCCGATGGGCGAGCTACTCGAGGCTTCCGTGGCCGGGCTCGGCACCGGTCGAGGGCCCGACGCCCAGGCATTGGAGGGGTTCATCCGTGGTGAGCACGTCACCGAAACGTTCAGTGACCAGGTGCGGACTGTGGTCGGTTGGGAGCAGATCGCGGTCAGTGCCCGGTTGCTGATGAGCACCCTGTCGCGGCCGTATCCGGTCGAGGCCGCCGCTGCCGGGCAGCGTGGCCGGTGGGTGCCCCTGCCTGCGGACTCGCCGCCGGCCCAGGCCCTCCTCGATTCGACTGCGGCCGCTCACCGTGCGTCGGGCGAGATGGTCGCGATGGTCCGGGCTCGGGACATGCATGCTCACAACTTCCCGAACACGCGAGCCTTCGGACAGGGCACCTCAACCGACGCATCGGCTATGCCGACTGTCCTCGGCATGGAGGCCGCGCGCGAACCTGGTCATGGGCTTAGCCGCTGACGGAGCGGTCCCCCGTCGCCGCACGGCTGGACGTCCCCCGGTACAGAAGTTGGATGGGATGGCGCTGCCGTTGGCAGAGCGGATTCGGGTGGCAGCGGATCTACGGCCAGCCGCGCAAGTGTTCGCCGCGTTGGGCAACGTCGTCAGGTTGGAAATCGTGAAGGTGCTGTCCGAGCAAGGCCCGATGACCGCCGCCGAGCTGCGGGTCGCGATGTCAGCCGGCGACATCAGCCCACACCTGAGGCTGCTGATCGAGGCGGGGATCATCGAGCGGGCCGGCCACCGGAAAGGCTCCGGGGCACCGATCATCTTCGCCCTGGTCGACGATGCCCTCAATGCGATCATCTTCCTGCTGCGCTGAGGTCCGTGCGTACGCCGTTGCGAACTGGGCGCGACCACGCCGCCCTCGCATTCGTGCTGTCCACTCTCGGCCACCCCACCCGCCTCGAGGTCGTGCAGTGGCTCCTGTTGCGTGGCCCGTTGTCGGTCCGCGGCCTGCGCGAGTTCATGACTGGTGACATCACTGGGGCTCCAGCGTGACCGGTCACCGGCCTACAGCGGCAACGTCATGAACACGCTATTGGGATCCGCCGCATAGGAACCGAACGGTGCACAGTCAGTGAACCCCGCCTTGCGATAGAACGCCCGCGCGGGAGCGAAGAACTCCATGCTCCCCGTCTCCAACGACACCCTGCCGACGCCGCGCGATCGAGCATTTCGCAAAGCGTGGTCCAACAACTGCGAGGCGATGCCCTCGCCCCGACGCGCTGGCGCGGTCCGCATGCTCTTCAACTCTTCATGCCCCACAGTCAACTCAGCCAGAGCGACTGTTCCCACCACTGCACCCGAGTCACGAGCAACCCACAACCGCACACCCGGTCCCTGAAGTGAACTGAGGTCGAGTGCGTGCCGACTCTCCACAGGAGCAGTCGGAGCCAGGTCATCCAGGTGCTCCTGCAGGAACATCACAAGCTGCTCATCCTCGAAATCAGGCTCCGCGATATCGATCATGTCCCAATCAAACCGGGTCCAAGTCAAACCGTCACACCGGGGCCGAACCCAGTTGACATAGCCAGAACCGGTGGGGCGAGAGAAGCGCACGGGTGGACCGATGGTCAACGCACTACTGCCCGGGGTGATCGACAAGGTGGCATCCCTCCTGTCCGCCAGCCCGACCGGCCAGTAGACCCGGTTGCGACCCGGCGCGTTCTGACCGGGCGCAGTAGCTTCGCCCCTTGAGAGTGAGGGTGTGTTGTTGGCGAGTTGGGAATCACCCTTTGGGGCGTATCTCCCGTTCTCCCTGGCCTCTTGGACCGAACAGCGACAGTCGGAGGTGTGGAGAATGACCCACCCTCGCGGTTAGAGTCCGTATTGCCTCCCCTTCTCCAGGGCCACCTATGACCTAGCGCGGTGACGCCGGGCCACAAGGCTCGGGCCGCGTGATGGAGAAAGGTAGGTACGAAGATGGTTGAGAGACCAGATTCGGGCGATGCCCCTGAGGAGACGAAGGCGGCGGAGCAGAGCAACGAAAAGGGACCCTCCACCTCGGTAAAGGTCGGGTCCCTAGTCGTGAACACTGCCGCCGCGGCGGCATCGCATGAGGTGGGGTCGTGGCTAGGCCATGAACTCATCTCGTGGGTGATCCAGCTTTTTAGCTGAGCCACCCGGCGGGGCGTCCCTCTGGCCAGGGGCGTCCCGTCTGTTTGTGCGGAGCTGATGCTTGCGCGTCAACTCGTAGCCCACACCGTAGCACCCAGATTCCTGGGTCAATAACCCGTTCTGAGACGAAATTTTTCACGGTATCCCCCGGCCCGGGGCGCTGTTCGGGTCGCTGCACCCCTCTCCGATCTTGGCCTGACTCGAACTATGGGGCGCCAGTGCCGATGGGCGGGAAGGTGTCGTTCTCGGTGAACGTCACGTCGATCACGAGGCGCGGCTTGTGTTGGCAGACGCAGTGCCGCAGCGGGTATTCCCGCTGAGCTACGTGGTCGATGCAGTCTTCGGGCTGGTGTGGTTCCTGGCAGGGCTGACAGATCATGCCGGTGGTTCCTTTCGGTTGGTGAGTGGTACCCCATGTATGTCTCGTATGGCGTGTATGTCGCGTATGCGTTCTAGATGCTGAGGTCTCCCCCGTTGCGGCTCGATGCTGCGTTAATGGCGTGCATGACGGCATGAGTGACGAAGGTGCCGCGCCCCTCGCGATGGCCGGTGAGTTCATCGGCTCGCATCGCGTCCTCGAGCGCGATCCGCGCCCCTTCGGGCAGCCGGAACTTCCGCGGCCGTGAGGCGCCCGCGGTCGCCGGCGGCAACGTCAGGCTCTTTCGCTCCTGAGCTCGCCGGCTCGGTGACAACCGTGCCCACATTTGGACGGCCACGGCGACCCACCCGTTGAAGGAGGTGGGCGTGGACTTCGCGTCGTGCACGCGGTCGACCAGGTGCGCGGCCTTGGCCCGGTTCATCGTCTCGTCACTCCAGCGGGTACTGAAGTCCAGGCCGACCGCTGCGGCCGACGTCGCCCGTCGAGCCGCCGCCCCAGAACGGGTGCGCGGGGTGGTTGCGGTGTTCGATGCCGTGGGCTCGATGTCGTCGTCGAGGCCGCTGTGCTTGACGTCCGCGAAGGGGCGGGGTTGGCGGCGGTTCATGAGTTTGCTCCTGCTCGGATGATGGTGCCGATGGCTTCGATGTAGTCCTGACTGGCCCGCGTTGTGGGTGCGTGGATCGTCACCGGCCGGCCTGGGCGTCGGGGTGACCGGTACGCCTCGCGGACTTTCACGTCTTCCCGGATGGGTGTGGTGAGACGGTCGCCGTAGGTCTGTTGCAGCTCCTCGAGGATCTCCCGGGCCATCACTCCCCCGGTACGAAAACGTGTCGGGACAACCCAGTCGATGCGGGCGCCGGGTCGCATCCGTCGGCCGACCTTGGTCCGCAGGACTTCCTCCAGACGGTTGAGCTGCTCCAGGGCCTCGCGCTCCATGCTCACCGGTGCGATCACGATGTCGGCTGCGACGAGGGCTGTGATGGTGACACCGGCCAGGGATGGCGGAGTGTCGATCACGACATCGCTCCACGGTTCGGTTCCGCCGCGTAGGTAGTCCCGTAGACCGGTGGCCAGGTCGGGGACGTCCTGGACGGTGAGGTCGCTGAGCTTGTGTGTGCCGACGATGATGCTGGTGCCTGGGATGGTGGGCGAGTCGGTGGCGGCGTCCTGCAAGGTCGCTTCACCCTCCAACAGCTCCGCCGTGTGCCCGTAGATCGTGGTTTCGTCGACGACGCCGGCCCAGCTGGTGAAGTTGCCCTGCTGGTCTAAGTCCAGGCCGATCGGCTTACGGCCGGCGCGGGCCAGGCCCGCCAGGAGTTCGCCGGCCACGCTCGACTTGCCCACTCCCCCCTTGCCGCCAGCCACCGTGTAGATCGTCATGAGGTCGCCTCGCCTGATCGTTCAGCCATGGTGCCCTCTCCTTTGGTTGGTCATTGCCGATGTATGTAGTGTATGGCATGTATTTGGTGTATGTCATCATTTTGCCTAGGTCGTGTCGATCCAGCTCGACCGTTGGCCGCGCAAGGCCGCCTTCTAGACTTGGGGCACCCTTTTGGTTTGGTACCCCGAAGGTGTCGCGGCCCCGGGTCTTCGGACCCGGGGCCGCTCTCACTTCCTCATCCTCAGGTGGTCCCGGAGCGCACTTCCTGGAAGCCGGTCTGGCCGCGGGTGAGTCCGCAGCTGGGGCACCGCCGAACCGCGTCTGCTTCCTTGATGCTCAGGTGGGGGCTGGTCCAGCCGCACCACTCACAGATCGCGTTCCGCCCCGTGCTGTGGGTGGTGATCAGGACTGCGTATCCGTTGACCCGGACCGTGTTGGGGCTCATGATTGCTTCCCCTGGGCGCCGCGGTGGTCGGTGACTTTGTGCCAGGGGCATCGGTCGGTCCAGCTGTACTCGGTCTCGACCGTGACCGTCTTGGGGTTCGCGCGTACGACGGTGCGCCAGATGCCGGAGATCATGACCTGATCGCCGGCCTTGACGGTGGCCGGGCTGTAGTCGCCAGCTTCCCCCTCGGCCAGTTGCTGGCTGCTGACGCCCTGCCAAAACTCGAGCTCGTTCGACAAGTGCGCGATGGCTTCGGTAAGGCGCAGCCCTGCACCCTGCTCTACTCCTCCCCCGCTGGCACGATGAAGGGCGAGGCTGCGCTGATGTTTGCGCAAGTCGGCAGCCAGTCGCTCGACGCGGTTACCGACCGTAATCGGGTTGTTGCGTCCTTCGGTAGCCGCGGCGGCCTGGCTTGCTTGTCGGGCGAGCTCTGCAGCCCTCTCCCCTTCGCTGATGGCCTTGCCCATGCCGCAGTGGATCCGCTCCTGGTCGCGCTCAGCTTTCGCTTGAGAGTGATGGCCGAGAAGGATGGGCTGACCCAGCGGGATCCGGTCGGTGATGGCCTGCACGCCCTCCCAGGCATTCGTGGCGGCTTGTTCGTGGGTGGCCGCTCGAGCGGTCAGTTCGGCGGCGCGTTCCTCGCTGCGTGCTTGGCGGTCACGCTCGGCGTCACCCTCGGAGCGCGGAGCCGCGTCTACGGCGACTTCCACATCGAAACCCTCGGCGACCAACGCCGCGGCAGTTCGCTCGATGACCCACCGCTTGGGTGCGCGGTCGCGGCTGTACGGCACAAACCAAGCACTGATGCTGCGGCCCCACCGCCAGCCATTGCTTTTGAGGATGGCCGCGGTGCCGTCGCCTCGCTCGGTGCCGTCGATGAGAGTGCCCTCGGCGGATGTATGGGTGATGATCAGGTCGACCATGACAGGCCTTTCGGTTGGTGGTGGGTGGTACCCCGTGTGTTGATGTATTAAGTGTATGGCATGTATGGCATGTATTGAAGTGTTTTGCCTGATTTGTTTGGGACTTCTCACATGGTGGACAGGAGTTTGAGCGGCCAGAAATCGGCCGGACCCCCTCCTCAAAGCTCTTGAGCGCGGCCGAAGGCCGCTCCGTCGTCAGTCGGGTCGGGCAAACAGGGCGCGGAGCTTGCGGAGCGCACGCCCGACCCTCGACTGACAGGGCACCGGGTCGGCGCAGCCGACGCCGCTAAACGGCTGCGCAGCAGCCGCCGGCCCGCCCCGGGACGCTTTTCCCCGGGGCGGGCCGGCGCCGATGTAGCCCCGGGCCTGCGGGTGGCAGACCCGGGGCGTATGGCGTGTATGGGCCTAGAAGCTCAGTCCGAGGGAGATTGCTCGGCTTGCGAGGGCGGCGAGGCTGTAGGTGGGGTCGTCCGCGTGAGCGGCGCTGAGAGCGGTTTGGGTGATCGCGGCCGGCACGGTGTTGCCGCTGCTGTGGGCGATGATCCCGGCCATCGTCCAAAAGACTGCTCGGTGCCCTGGGGCCATGCGTGCTCCGGCTTTGCGGAGCTCGTCGACGATCACGGGGTAGCCGACCTGGCCCGCGACCTCGACCAGCGTGGACGACAGGGACGCGAACCCTTTGCCCGACTCGGCCAGGAGCGTGTCGCGCAGCGTCTTGTCCTGCAACGCGGTGGCGAGTTCGGCGAGTTCGACATCGGCGGCGTTCTTGCCCGCGATGAGCAGCAGGAAGGTTGCGACGGCGTCGACTCGGTTGGCCGACTCGGCCGGGGTGATCGAGCCGTGGCCGGTCCAAGCGGCGCGCAGTTCATCCGGGGTGACGGGTGCGCCGGTCTGCACGCGGGCGCGCACCACGAACGGGTCGTCGGTGCCGGGAAGTTGCCCGGTCTTGCCCGTGGCGCAGTCTCGCAGCTCGTTGCCGGTGACGATGAATGCTCCGGTGTCGACGCCGGTCGTCAGGGCCGCTTCGCGCATGGCTTCGGCCTGGGCGTCGCTATCCCCCGCCGCATTCCACACGGTGACGATGAGTCGGTGAATGTCGGCGCGAGTGCGGAACACGTCGATGGTCGACAGGGTCATCTCGGCCAGCTGGTCGATGCCGTCCAGCTTGGCCAGGTCGAGGCGGGCGGTCCCGACCAGGACGTTCCCGCCCTCGACTCCGGCCAGGGTGACGACGTTCTCGAGAGTGACGCCGAACATCGCGGGCTGGGCTGCGATCAGCGATGCGGCTGCCACGGTCAGAACGTTGGGCTTGTTGTCGGTCATTGGTGTGCCTTTCGGTTGGTGTGGGTGGTACCCCGTTGTGTTGATGTATTAAGTGTATGGCATGTATGGCATGTATTGAAGTGTTTTGCCCGATTTGTTTGGGACTTCTCACATGGTGGACAGGAGTTTGAGCGGCCAGAAATCGGCCGGACCCCCTCCTCAAAGCTCTTGAGCGCGGCCGAAGGCCGCTCCGTCGTCAGTCGGGTCGGGCAAACAGGGCGCGGAGCTTGCGGAGCGCACGCCCGACCCTCGACTGACAGGGCACCGGGTCGGCGCAGCCGACGCCGCTAAACGGCTGCGCAGCAGCCGCCGGCCCGTCCGGGACGCTTTACCCCGGACGGGCCGGCGCGGCGACTAGGCCGCCTGGAGTAGGTCGGCGGCAATCTCCGCGACGGGCTCTCCGGCCTTGGCGCGCTTCCAGGCTTCGCCCTTGGGCTCGAGTCCAGCCGCGCGCAGCTGCTCGGCCAACGCCTTGTTGTCGGCCTTCGCGTCGGCCCGGTCGGCCTTGGGGGAGCGGGCAACGGTGACGTTCTCGGCTCCGAGGGCGACGGCTGCGACAGCGTCCAGGACGTGGCACGAGCGTTCATAGGCGACGGCGACCCGCTGAGCGCTGCGTGCCCATTCGGCCATGTAGCGGGCAGCGCTTCGGGCGTGCTGCCCCTGGCCGAACGCGACGAGCAGACCATAGGCGACGGCTTCGGCTTCGGCCTCCATGTCGCCGCGGTGCTCTCCGGCGTAGGGGCGGTCATCGTCCGCGCCGTGCAGGAGCGCGTGGGCGATTTCGTGGGCCAGGGTCTCGACGGCCGCCCATTCGGTCAGGCCCCCGTGAACGACAATCTGCCGGGTGGCGTGGATGGTGTAGCCACCCTCGACCATCTCGGTGCCGCTGCGGTCCACGGTCCAGCCCTGGCCGGTGATCCACGCGGCGAGCCGATCGAAGATTTCGCGGGCCTCACCTTCGGGAAGCTCGGGGGCGGTGAACTCGGCCTCTCCGGTCTGCCCCTGGTCGTTGACCACATCGGCCGCGCAGTAGGTCCGCTCGACCCGGAAGACGCGGCGCTGCCGCGCTCCGGGGGTGCCCTGGGGGACCTTCTCGCCGGTCGCAGGGTCCAGCCACAGCATCAGCGGGCGGGACCAGATCGCCAGCGGTGCGCCGGTCGGGGCGTATCCGCGCCGCGCCCAGACGTACCGGGGCGCGATTTCCTGCGACGCGGCGTGCATCGCGGCCGCGAACGCCTCCCGGGAACTGCGCCCGTCGCGGGCGAAACGGCCCACGAGCTGAGCGAGGATCAACGCCTGGTTGGTGGGGGAGTAGGCCGGGTGTCCGCTGCGCAACCGCAGCGCACGGGCAGCCATCGCCGCAGGCCAGCCCGTCGGGTTCTCGATGAACGCGTTCACCTGGTCGACCAGTTCGGCGCGGTTCGCCTGGTGGTCGATTTGCTGCTTGGTCATGACAGGCCTTTCGGTTGGTGGTGGGTGGTACCCCGTTGTGTTGATGTATTAAGTGTATGGCATGTATGGCATGTATTGAAGTGTTTTGCCTGATTTGTTTGGGACTTCTCACATGGTGGACAGGAGTTTGAGCGGCCAGAAATCGGCCGGACCCCCTCCTCAAAGCTCTTGAGCGCGGCCGAAGGCCGCTCCGTCGTCAGTCGGGTCGGGCAAACAGGGCGCGGAGCTTGCGGAGCGCACGCCCGACCCTCGACTGACAGGGCACCGGGTCGGCGCAGCCGACGCCGCTAAACGGCTGCGCAGCAGCCGCCGGCCCGCCCCGGGACGCTTTTCCCCGGGGCGGGCCGGCGCCGATGTAGCCCCGGGCCTGCGGGTGGCAGACCCGGGGCGTATGGCGTGTATGGGCCTACTGGCTGTCCTGCTGCTTCTTGCTGCGCTTGGCCGGTTTGACCCCGGCGGCGCGTTCCTCAACGGGGGAGAGGGTGTATCCCTGGTCGGCGAGGAAGGTGAGGTACCGGGCGGTGTGCTTGCTGACCTCGCGCCAGGAGTGGGTTCCAGTCGCGGATTCGGCGGCGGCGAGGGCGTAGCCGAGGGCGAGGACGGTGGCGCGGCCTTCGGTCGCCTTGTCGGCTGCGGCCTGCGCTCCGTCGTCGGCGTAGCCGCCTCGGTGGCCGATGAAGGACTCGACGATCGACCGGTCGACCTGGTTCAGGCCGTACGAGTCGTAGAACATCGCAGTCGCGATGAACGCGGCGGCGCCCTTGGGCGCGGTCTTGCGGGTCAGGAACTTGGTCACCCATTCCCGGCGTACGACCTCGGCGGACCTCCACGCCTTGTTCGACTCGATCACGTCGCGGCGTTCGGCCTTGGCAGCTTCCCGCTCGGTCTCGGTCATCTCAGCGGCGGGCTTCTTAGTGGAACTGCTTCCGTAGCGATCCTGGTGGCCATGCTTGCGCCAGTCGGTGCATACGTAGACCGGCTCGACCAGGTCGTCCCCGTAGGCGCGGACGATGTAGGCGGCGTGCCCCTCGCAGGCGGCGTGCTCCTCGGTGCCCATGCCGCCCTTGTCGGTTCCTTTCAGGTGGCTCAGCTGGGCGGGCTTGCGGTCGTCGTACTCGGGGCGGTCGATCACGGTCACCTGCTGGGCGGTGAGCGCGTCGATGAGCAGGGCGCGGGCCTGCGCTTCGGCGCGTTCATCGAGGATGCGCTGCAGGGTGTGGTCGAACTGGCCCTGGGGGAGCGCGTCGAGCAGGCGCTTCACGGCGGCGGGGTCGTCTTCGACCTGCGCCAGCCCTGCGGCCTGGTCGAGCGTGAGGGCCGTGTGGGCGCTGAGCGCTTCACGAGCCGGTTCGGACGCGGACGCGGCCAGACCTGCATCGACCTGGGCGCGCTTGTGGCCGGTGCGCTTGGCGATCTGCGCCGCCGACAGTCCGAACGCCGACAACTGCTCGAACGCGGCCGCGTGCTCCCCAGCGGTCAAACCGGCGCGGTGGTCATTGGCCGCGAGCTGGTCGATGATGCGGTCGGCATCCTCCGGGGTGGGGGAGACGTACGCGGGAATGGTGCTGAGGCCGAGTTCAGCGGCGGCGAGAGTGCGGCGCTGCCCGTCAACGGCAACGATCGCGCCGTCTGCGTCCCGGTACGCCCGGATGGGCAGCAGGACGCCGCGGTCCCGGATCGAGGCGATGAACGCCCGGTCCAGCCGCGCATCGAGACGGACGTTCGTGCCGATGTTGATGCTGCGCGGGTCGACCTCGACCAGCGCAGTGGCCGCGTTCGGTTCGGTGGTCGATCCGGTGGTCGGTTCGGTGGTCTGCTGGTTGGTCATGGTGTGCCTTTCGGTTGGTGTGGGTGGTACCCCGTTGTGTTGATGTATTAAGTGTATGGCATGTATGGCATGTATTGAAGTGTTTTGGCTGCTTTGTTTGGGACTTCTCACATGGTGGACGGGAGATTTGAGCGGCCCGGAAATGGGCCGGACCCCCTCCTTGAGGCAGCGGCCGCGTAGCGGCCTCCTGCTCTACCGCCGGGCGATCCGACGGCGGCCCGCGTGGGGCGACCCTGCCAGACACCGGGAGGGTGGGCTGTCAAGGCCGGCCGCAGGCCGTCGCGCAAGCGATCGGAGCGCAGCGGAGAGCCTTGACAGGTCGGGTTCCCGCGGTGTCTGGCTGGGAGAGCCCTGCGCGTGCCATACCCGACCACGCTGGAAGCCGACTCCGGGCGGGTCGGCCGATCAGAGGCCGAAGGCCGCGGCCGACCCGCTGAACACAGTCACGCCCCCGAAGGGCGTGTCCGGGCCTGCGGTCTGTCGGTCGGATTCGCTACTGGAGCAGATCGATCAGTGTGCTGGCTGCTGCGATCGCCTTCGCGATCGCAGCAGCAGTGGTGATGGCGCGACCGGCCTTCACCGCTCGTCGTCGCCACCGGCGCGACCGGCCCTGCACCTCGACGTTGCGTTCGTCGGCCTGGTGCGCGTCGTGGGAGTCGCGCTGGCATTGGCGGCAGTCGCGTGCGTCATCGTTGTTCGGATCAGCTTGCTTGGTCACGGCCTTGGGCCCCTTTCGTGTCGTCCTTCTACGAGGGACAGGTGCGCCGGCGGCCGCGAATGTGACCTTTGGCCGCCGACTTTTCCTGTCTCACTTCTTCGGTCGTGGCGACGTGGCCCCTGACAGGAAGGCGAAGAAATTAGAACGTGTGTTCGATACTGTGGGGTTGGTGGGGCAGTCTCGATCCGAACGAACGTGGCGGACTCCGGCCTCGACTCGGCACGTGTGGGTCGCCGGCGGTAAGGGGCACTTCGGCCCGGCGGCGCATCCGCTCGAGCCGCCCGTGCAGGGGTTACTCGCGTGCTGGCGCCGGCGCAGCTATCAGTGGGAAGCGCTGGTGATCGTGGCCATCGAGCCACCCACTGCTGCCGGGTCGGGACCGGCCTCGGCCAAGGAGGAGGCCGTGATCATGCAGCGGTGGGTGCCCGCGGCGGACCTCCGACCTGTGCCCGCCGATCCGAACAGAGCCTTCGGCGCCCGCTGACACATCACCGGGTGGGCGGCAGGTACAAACGGCCCGGGATTCGAGCCGGGGCGCGAGTCGTCGACGAGGACCCGGGACAGGATGGGGGTTCAGCTGAGCCGGCGGACGTGCTCGGCCGCGGCCCAGACCGCGGCCTCGTCCGCGGTGAGGTCTGGCGGCGCGGCCGCCAGCAGTGCCCGGCCCCAGTCCGGCAAGGCCCGTAGCCGCGCGTGGGCCTGGTCGACGGTGAGCGGAGTGAACGATCGACTGACTCGGAAGCCGCGCAGACGCGCGTCGAGTTCGGCTGCAACCGCGGCCGGCATCACGGCGGACCGCCCCTGGGCTTGCGCAGGATCGTCATCCTGGTCGTCGTGGTGGGGGGACCGGGCGCAAGCCGGCCCACCGATGCAGCGGGTTACCGCGTGGCGGCCGTGCTCGTCGACGACGTTCACCCACCCGCGGTCGCACTCGTGCGGCGGGATCGCCGCCGCGGCGTCATGCTGGGCCCTGCGCTGGTCGATCTCAAGCTCAACGAGGCGGGGGTGGTCGGCGTCGACGTCGAGGTCACGCAGGAGCCCGGCGAGCACGACTGCGGGGCGGGTGTGGATCTGGTGCGGGTCGAGGTCGAGCAGACGTTGACCGCGGCGCAGGCCCTGGTCTGTGAGTGCCGCGATCACGTCAGCGGCCGTCCAGGCCACGTTCGCGGTAGCGAACCTCATCAAGCATGGGGTGAGCCTTGAAACGGCTTCTCCGTCCAGCCAGGGCAGCTGGAGGGCCATCTGAGCGGCCAGAGTGGCCGCTGCGGCGTTCCGCCGCGGATCACACGCCTTTTTGGGGGACCGGCGCGGCGAAGCCGCGTCCGTTCTTCGGCCACTTGTGGCCGGTCTTTGACTGTGAAGGTTCAGAAGTTGAAGGTTGGTTACTCGAAAAGCTGCCCCTAAGGGGGAAGGTGGACGAAGCCCTAGCGAGTCAGCGCTGTCGACGAGCTGGGGGCCGAGGTAGATGACCCAGCGGCCGGCGTGCTGGCGGGTGAGACGGGTGAACCGGCGGCTGATCAGCGGCGGGATGTAGGCCAGCTGCCACACCGAGGGGATCCCGCGCTGAGGGTGACGACCAAACTCGGCTGCGAGAGCCATGCGCTCGTCTCGTCCGAGTTCGCGGCCGCGGTACAGCTCCATCGCGATGCCGAACTCGGCGGCGATTGCCAGAGCTCGCTGGACGGTCTTGGCTTCGCGGGTGCAGTCGGCCGCCACGATCGCCTTTTCTGCCCGTAGCTCACCGGTGCGGCCGTCCGCATGCATCGCAGCTGACGTCATCACTGCGCACCAGGTGGTCACCGCGATCTCGTGCCGGCGGCACGCCTCCCTGACCTCGCTGGTGGCAGCAAGAGCCTGCACCAGGTCGATGTACGCGCGGCGGCTTGCCCACACCGGCAGCCGACGTCGGGCGCGTCGAGGCAGCGACCCAGCGCCAATCCCAGAGACCGGGGGAGCGGCAGGGCGTCGCGCCCGGTCCGCGATCGCAGCGACGGTCGACGCGCGAGCGGCCGGCAGCAACGGCTTCGGCACGCGAGCCCCAACCCGCTGGCGGGGAAGCTGGACGCGAAAATGGGTAGGAGGTATCGTGGGCAGCAGAAGGCCACCTTTCGGGCTTCGTGGATCCGGAACCCGCGCCAACGGGGGATCCGAAAACTTCAGATACTCAACGCTTTACCGAGAAAGCCGCCGCGCCAACGGCGGCTTTCGGCATTTCAGGGCCCTGCCCTGAACCGGCTATCCGACCAAGGGAAGCCTCGGCTGAGGGGAGTCGGGCACGTCGGGAAGCGGCACCGCGTCAGGCAGGCCGACGTCGGTGGCCATCAGCGCCGAGACGTACTGCGACAGAGATACGCCACGCTCGGCTGCCCGTGCGCGTGCGGCATCAGCAACTCGCTTCGGAGGGCGGGCAGCGATGAAGTCTCGCTCACCCATGTGTTGGCGTCCCATAGGGCACACCTTCCCATCGAAACTGTTTCTTGTCGCCGCGACGCGCCGATTGCCTGTACCGTACAGGTGTACCTTTCAAAAATGAAGAGCGGGCCACCCTCGCCTGCGAAGAGACGATGCGGTGGCCCGGTCGGACACGCGGGGGGGACTAACACATGGTGCAGCGACCAGCCTCGACAGATCCCGAAGGACCACTACTTGCTGCCACCGGTGCCACGACCGCAACCGCGAGCATGAGTGTGGCCAGAACCTTCTTCATGGCACTCACCTCCCGAATCGATTACATGGCGGATTCAGCCACGATCTTAGCCGCTCCATGTTGACCATGACTAGGGTCGAGGGCGTGACCATCGGCCCGAGCGAGCAGCTTCAACAACGATTCCGCGCCCTTTCCGACCCGACCCGGCTGCAAATCGTGGAGGCCCTGCGATTCCGCACCAGGCTCACAACAGCGGAGCTGATAAAGGTAACGGGGAACCGCTCCCTCGCGCATCACTTACGCACGCTTGAGGCCGCGCAGATCATTCGGGTGGTGGGTGAACCGGACCGCACCCGAACCGTCTGGGAAGAGGTGCCGATCGGGCACCGCCCGCAGGCGGAGTGGGACGAGAGCATGGCCACGGATCCCGAGATGACGGCTGCGATCCGGGCTCTGGAGCGCGCCACCACCTACCGCCGCATCTCGCGCATGCGCGAGTTCGATGACCAGGTGCGCGACGGAGAGTGGGGAGACGACTGGGCCGATGCAGCGATTGGCCGCGACTACCAGCTGCAGCTGACTGCGCAGGAGCTGGAGCAGCTCGACGAGCAGCTGGCCGAACTGCTCGAGCGATGGAAGAAGATCTCACAGGCTGGTGGTGCTGACCGGGCGGAGACGGAGCACATTTACGTCACTCTGGCGGGATTCCCAGTGAATCTCGGGTCTCCTCGTTGAGCACCGGAGAGAACCCTCGGGTGTGGCATCAGCGACCGGGGGTGCGCCCGTACGTCGCCGCATTTGTGATCGACACCGCTGCCTCCGCGATGTTCTTCGTGGCACTGGCGTGGGTCATCGTGCACTCGACCGACAGTGCGTGGGTAACAGCGGCCCTGCTCGGGCTTGAGAGCGTTCCTCGAGCGCTACTGCTGATCGCCGGCGGGCTAGTGGGCGACCGGCTTGGTCTATTGAGGACCGCTCGGTGGACCCTGGCCGTGCGCATTCTGCTGGCGGCCGGCTTCGGCGGCGTTCTGCTGCTGGATGCGAACGTCCGCCTGATCCCATTGATTGCAGTAACGCTCATCTTCGGCTTGGTCGACGCGCTACATATGCCGTCGATTGACGGTCTGCGCGGCCTGGTAGTGACCGATGAAGAGGACCAGGAGCAACTAACGGCCACAATCGGGTGGACGACTCAGGTCATCGAGGTAGCAGCAGCCCCGGTGGCGGGCGCCCTCGTTGTCCTTACCGGTGGCGTGGTCGGGTGGACGATGCTTGCGCTGCTGCTGCTCGCGCGTGCGCTGCTGGGTTTGGTAGTGAGGTCGGGTTCCGTTGAGTCGATCCGCGGCGAGACCGTTGATGTGCTGACACATCATCCAAGAGCATTCACTCAGCAGCTGGCCCAGGGGCTCCAGGTCGTGAGAGGCGATCGCACCGTCGGTGCACTTCTCCTGATCTTCATGTTGGGGAACATGGCGAGCACAGCACCGCTGATCGCGGGTATTCCCCTGAAGGCCAAGGAGTTTGGTTGGTCTGGCGCGGTCTTTGGGGTAGCCACTCTGGGATTCTCGCTGGGTGCCGCCGCGGGTGCGTTCGCCTACTCTCACGCTGCTCGACGGGTACGCGACCGGCTGCGCTCGGGTGTGCTGGCGATGCTCGGGGCATCGATCGCCTTCGCCGCCTTGGCGGTTTCGACTGCTCCTTGGCAGGTGACGTCTGCGGCGATCGGGGGAGGCATTGCACTATCTTTCGCGGCCCAGACGTTCATCGCCCACATCACGACCGCAACGCCGACTGCGCATCTGGGCTTCGTGACATCCCTTCGCCAGGCCGCGATCTTCGGAGGCATTCCGATAGGTTTCGCGATCTACGGCACCTTGGCAGCAGCCCTGGACGTGCCCCGAGCTGGGCTCGTGATGACGTGCGGGCTGGCGCTGGTCAGCGTCGTCGCTCTGGTGACGATCCCAGCTCGTGCCCCCGACGCGCGTCCCTCTCAAAGATGAGTCGCTGAAGTTCCTCCGAGAACACGGCCTCGTCGAAGAACACGCGGACGTCAATCGCCAGCGTGGTCGCGATCGCTAGAAGCACGAATCCGGACGGGTTCTGAGTAACCCCCGCACGCAGGTTGGATAGCTGGCTGCGCGAAAGATGGAAGCCTGCCTGTTCCATCGCAGCTTTCAAGGGCAGCAGCCCCCAGGGCCGCGGGGTCCCAGTCGACAAGTCCTCGCTGGCGGCAAGGAGTGCGTTGTAACGGTCCGTGAAGGCGGGCAATAGCACAACCTCCACAGTAGCCAGCTATCCAAAAAAGTGGATAGTAAAGCTTTGTCCAACTAACTCGGCCAACCCTTCCACGAGGCCACTGCGCGGGGTTTGATGGCGGTGTCCATCAACGGACAAACCCAGGAGTAGAAGGGGACTCGCCAATGGGTAGCGACTACGGCACGGCCGAGCTAGTGGCGGTTTCCACCGAGCGCGTCGACGAGGCACCGGTACCCCCTCAGACCCGCGAAGACCTGGCACGGGCAGGGATCGTCGGCGTCAACCCGGACCTGGCAGAGCGCCTGCTGCGCTTTGGTTACGCCTCATCGGCCGCGTAGTCGGCCGGGGAGCCCGACTCGCGACGAGTGACCAACCGTTCGATCTCAGCTTTGATCCGCTCGGTGTCTCTCCAGAAGTAGCGGGGGTCCAACCCCACAGCATCGGATAGAGCGAACAGCAGCCTGGCCGGGGGTGCCTTGCGCCGCCCCGACGCATAGTGCCGGATCGCCGCAGGCGAGATTTCCACCCCATGCGCGGCGCACGCCTGCGCTAGCGCGGCGTAGGTCCAGCGACTGCCTGAGGGGTCAGGCAGCCAGTCCATGACCCACTGCAAGTTCTCAGCGAGGCCAGGGAGGTCCTGAGCGCCGGCACGATTGCTCATCTCAGAGGTAGTCACTTTCAGAGTTCGAGGATCCAACCCTCTTCCGTGCGCCTGAGCGTACGCCTACTCAACAGTCAACTACCCGCAAGTTCGACGAGCCCCAGTGAAAACGGGGTACCAACGCCCCCAGATAGAGCCGTACAGGTGTACCTTGGGATGCATGAGGAGTACACCTGTACGCCTCAAGGTTTTCAACATCGCGGCACCACTGAGGAGTTCGTCCAATGACCCTGCCCGACCTTGCCGCCCGACCGTCCGCGGACGAGGGGCTACCGCGCGAGGCACTGGCTGCGTGGGTGCAGCTGCCGGCGATCACGCTCGGCGCGTGCGCGTCCGAGGCATATGCGTGGGCCCTGATCCTGGGGAACCGATACCCCGGAGGATGTATCGCGGCCACGCTGCCGTCGGACGCGTCTCTGCGGATGTTGCGCGAACAAGCCGCTCGCTACTTGGAGTTGACGTCGCGGCTACCTCGCCTGCGGGCATTGCACAGCGTTGTCATTCCTCCGGGTAGTGCCGATCCGGTGATGTGCGATGTGCGGGCGGTTCTGGCATGAGTGCTCGGTACCGCTTCTTGGGGGCGGCGTATGGCCGCGGACCCCTCCTTTTCCACCCTGTCGGGCTTGGGGGTCTCCCCCAAAAAAAGTCCTTTCCCCTCTCCTCGGCCCGGCAGGGTGCTCAACGTTGGTTGGTGATGGGGCGATGAAGCGCCGCGCCGCGATGAAGAACGTGGAGAGCACGGCCGGTTCAGCGCCGGCGGTGCCGTTGTATCCGGTGCTGTCGGCGGAGGTCGACGACCAGGGGCAGGCGTGGTTCCAGGGCCGCCGGGTGGAGCTCGAGAACGGTGAGGAGCCACCGGCCGCGGTGATGCGGGTCGCTGCACAGGCGGCGGCTGCGAGGGAGGGCGCGGTGAAGGCCGTCCGAGTGCGGGCGGCGATGGGTGGCCAGGAGTGGCCGTTGATCGTTGATGCGACAGGTCAAGTGTGGGACGCACCGGTTGTGACGCGGTCGGCTGTGTCGCGACGCCAGAAGGCCGGTTTGGTCGCTCTCCTGACTGGTGTGTTGGCCATTCCCGTGGGTGGGGCCGCGTCGATCGTGGGGTCGCGGATGTCTGACTCGGAGCCGTCGACGAGGACGGTGCGAACGGTGACGGTTGCTGCACCGTCTGCTACGGCGACCCAGCTGCCCGTGCTGTCTCCTTCGGGGGAGCAGATGGTCGCCATGTGGTCCTCGGATGCTTTGGGCAACAGTGGGGCTGGATCACTGGGTGCGTCGTCGACGTCGTCGCCGGCTGTCGCCCTGGGTTCGTGTGTCGCGACGGTGATGCGTTCCGGGCGCGATAGCGCGGTGCGGTGTTTGCGGGCCGATAACGGCGCTCAGGTGTGGTCGGTCCGTGTTGATGCTTCGGGGACCTCGTTGTGGCCGTCTGGTGATGGGGTCGTGGTCACCTCGTCGTCGCAGGTTCGCGTCTTGGATGCTCGAGGTCGTACGCGGGCCTCGCGCACGCTGGGAAATGGTGAACGACCGCTGTTGCTGGGTTCGGGTGTGGCGGTCCAGGTATCGAGAACGACGGTCCTGATTGACCAGGCTGGCCGGTGGGTGCCGCGTGTTGTTCCGGTTGGAGCGTCCGTGGTGGGCACGCACGGTGAGGCTGCGGTGGTGGCTGACCGGTCGGGTCAGGTGTGGTCGGTGACTGATGGGCGGGTGGCTCCGGCCGCGGCCCGGTTGGCGGCTCCCGTCCAGGGCGCGAAGCCGGCGGGTGTGCTTGGTCTGACGCCGGATGGTTTCTTGTACGGCTGGGAGTCGCCGGCTAGGGAGCTGGTGGTGCAGCGGTTCCGTGTGAGTGCGCCGACCCGGCCGGTGATGACGGCTCGTGTTCCTGGGGGAACTGGGGTGGGGTCTGGGTGGTCAGCCTCGACGGTGTCGGGGAAGGCAGTGGTGTCACCGGGGGGCCGGTTGGCGGTCATCGAGGACTATCTGGTGGATCTTTTCTCGGGTCAGGCGCGGGTGTTGCCGAAGGGGTGGCTCACGACTCGCGTTCTTGATGAGCAGGTCTTCGGGCAGGCCAGTGGCTCTTCGGTCGTGGTGGATGCGCAGGGGCGCACCTTGTGGAGTGTGGATGCTCCGTCCGGGGTCGACGTGGGTGTTCCTGCGGCCCAGATTTCCGGTGTCTCGTTCATTCCCGCCTCGGTGGGGTCCGAGACCCGTTTGTACGCGACGCGCACTGTCCTTCCTGGTGGTGCTGGTAGTGCGTCGTCGCCTTCGTCTGTGCCGTCGTCGACGGCCACCTCCTCCTCCCTCCCCTCTGGGCGGTCGGCGACGGCACAGACCCCCTCTTCTTCGGTTCGACCGTCCTCGACGGCTTCGAAGGGCGGTGGTGCGAAGTGAGCAACGCAGTTCGTCGGATTCACCGATGCGTTCCGGGGCTCCTGGTCGGCGCGGTCGCCTGGGCGTGCCTGACCGGGTGCGGCGACGACACGGCCCCGTCCGGTGAGACCCGGACGGTGACGGTGACGGCGTCAAGTCCGGTGTCGGTTCCGACTCCCTCGACCGCGACCACTCACGCAGGGGAGCTGAACTCGTCGTCTTCTTCTCCGGCTTCGTCGTCGTTGTCGTCGTCGAGTGCTGTTTCTCGTGATGAGGAGGGTGAGTGGCAGACGACTCCGCCGGCCACCCACGGGCCGGGTTCGCTGCCTGCCGACAGTGAGCGGGCCTTGCGGGCGGCCGCGAAACGGTTTGTCGAGCTGTGGGCTCGTCCCACGGTGGGGGAGAAGGCGTGGCGGGGCGCGTTGAACCCGTTGATGACGCCGCGGGGACGGTCACTGATCCAGTGGACGGACCCGGCGAATGTGCCGGCGTTGCGGATCTCGGGTGAGCCACAACGGGTGCCTGAGGGGTCGACCACGGGGGCGTTTCCGGTGATGGTGCCGACCGCGCAGGGGAATGTCGTGGTCAACCTGGTGCCTGCTGCTGCTGGTGGCCCGAGCACGTCCTGGCTGGTGGAGGGCTTCACCTTGCCGCAGGGGATGCATTGATGAACAAGATCGTGGTCGGTGTCGTGGCCGGTTTCCTTGGCTTGGTGCTGTTGATCGCGGTCCTTGTGGCGCCTGGCGTTGACGAGGACGAGACGTCAGCGGTGTGCGACCCCGCCCTCGCGGCCTGGGGTGGCACCGCAACGGGTCCGGTGCGGCTGCCGATGGTGGGCCCTGGCGTGGTGACGAGCAATTTCGGGATGCGAGTGAACCCGGGCGGGATCCTCAAGGGCACGTACATGCTGCACGCCGGGATCGATATCGACGGCAACGGGACGCAGATCGTGGCCGCGATGGCAGGCCGGGTGGTGACGGTCCGCAACGACCGCTACTCGGGGCATCAGGTTCAGGTCGACGTCGGATCGGGAACCCGGATGGATTACAACCACCTGGTGACCGGGTCGGCCAAGGTCAAGGTCGGTGACACCGTGTGGCCCGGCCGGTTGATCGGCACCGAGGGTGCAACGGGCAACGTCAACGGTGTTCACCTGCATTTCGGGATCTTCGTGGGCGGGAAGGCGACTGATCCGCGGCCGTGGATGGCTCAGCACGGGGTGACTCTGCCTGCGGTGGGTGGCCGCGTGACCGGTGCGCCGGCGGCCGCGGCACCCCCGGCCCAATCGGGCCCGGGCGGGTCGACGCAGTACGTCGGGCTGGGGAAGGTTCAGCCACAGACGGTGTCGGTGGCGAACCGGGTCGGGCCGATGTTCAACATCAAGACGGTTGGCGGGTACCGCCCGCCGCCGACGTCGGGCCCGAACTATGACCCGCAGGGTCATCAGGCCGGGCTGGCTTTGGATTTCATGACCAACGACATCCCGAACGGGAAGGCCACCGGCGACAAAGTTGCCAAGTACCTGCAGGACAACGCCGGGGCGCTGGGGGTGCGCTACATCATCTGGTATCAGCGCGTCTGGCGCGCTGAGCGTCCCGGTTCGGGATGGACCCCGATGGCTGACCGGGGATCGGTCACTCAGAACCACAAGGACCACGTGCACGTTTCGCTGCACGGCGCCCAGGGCGCGGTTCGCCCGGTGAGCCTGGAGGGTGCCGGGGGGCAGCTAACGAAGCAGGGTCAGGGCACCGCGGCCTGGGCGTCGTGGATGCCGAAGTCGGTGGGTCCCTATGGGCGTGAGCAGGTCGCGAACGCGGCCCAGATCATCAAGGCCGGCTTGGACATGCGCCTGGACGCCAAGGCGATCACCATCGCGGTGATGACGGCGATGGGCGAGTCGTCGCTCCAGGTGCTCGACCGCGGGGACGCGGCTGGTCCGGACTCCAGGGGCCTGTTCCAGCAGCGAGACAACGGTGCGTGGGGCAGTTACGCGGACCGGATGACCCCGTACATCTCCGCGCAGAACTTCTTGAAGGTGCTGCGGACGTTCGACTACGCCTCGATGCCGCCGACGCTGGCGGCGAATCGGGTGCAGCGCAACGCCGACGCGAACTATCACGGCGCGTTCTGGGCGGATGCGGTGCAGATGGTGGCCGCGTTGACCGCGAACCCGGAGTTGTTGCGGCAGCTGCCGGTGTCGGGTGGCAGCGGGCTGGCCGGTCCGTGCCCCGAAGGCCCGTCCAGTGACCCAGCGGGCGACACCAAGGTTGCGGCGGGTCAGAACCCACCGCGCTTCATCGCAGGAATCGAGGCTCACCGCTGGGCGCGTGAGCAGAGGGGAGTGAAGGCATGAAGTTGTTGAAGGCGACTCCGGAATCCGAGCACCGGGGGAAGCGGCCGGCTCAACTGGTGAGCAAC
Organism: Calidifontibacter indicus; assembly: GCF_003386865.1. Taxonomy (NCBI): domain Bacteria; kingdom Bacillati; phylum Actinomycetota; class Actinomycetes; order Micrococcales; family Dermacoccaceae; genus Calidifontibacter; species Calidifontibacter indicus. The sequence continues at coordinate 45,626 of NZ_QTUA01000002.1, forward strand.
CCGTTCATCCGGGCCGAGGTCGAAATGGAGAGCGAAGCGCTGCAGCCGTTCGCTGAGCCCGACCCGCTGATTCTGGGTGATCGGGTTGTCGAGCCCGGGCCGCGGGCACCGCTGCACGCGAACCAGTCAGCGGCACCGCTGACGACCGGGCCGTTGCAGGTCTGGGGTTTGCATGGGGGAGCGGGTGCGTCGACGCTGACGACCTTGCTCTCCGAAGCGGGCTGCGATGTGGTCGACGCGGGCCGGTGGGATCCGTCGACGGCGATCGAAGGCCCGTGCGTGGTGGTGGCCACCACCCGTGGCGCGGGCCTGGCAGCGGTCAAGGCGTTCGCGCATGCCTGGCACACCGGCCAGTTGCCCGCCGCAACGGTGCTGGGTGTCGTGCTGGTCGACGACGCCCCACAACAGCCAAAGGCCATGAAGAAGGCCGCTCCCGGCGCGTCAGGGGTGCTGCCGAGGTTGTGGCGGATCCCGTGGTCCGAAGACCTCCGGATGGCCACGTCCCCCTCACCAGATCTTCCGCTGTCGTGGCGAACTCGCCTGTCCATCAAAAGCATTCACCGCACATACACCTCTTTGTAAGGAGAACATCATGGAAGTTCCTGACGCAGTCGCAATCCCCGGTATCGACCGGTTCATGACCTACCTCGGGTGGGGTCTCTACACCGCTGGAATGGCGGTGATGCTCGGCGTGATCTGTGGCGTGATCTGGATGATCGTCGGCGCCTTCCGTCGAGGCGCGTTCGAGGGCGGAAAGCTGATCTTCATCGGCTTCGTCGCGGGCGCGATCATCTCCAGCGCCGCGGTCCTGGTCGGTCAATTCCTGCAAGGCGTCCCTTCGATCACCCCGCAGGAGCCGCCGTGGCTGAACGCGGTCAACACCCTCATCGGCTGGGCCCTGTTCGGCGGTGGGCTCGCCGCGCTGGGTGCAGTCATCGCGGGCGCGGTGTGGCTGATCATCGGCGCCGTCCGGCACGGCGTGTACGAGGGCATGAAGGCGATCGGTATCGCTCTGGTCGGTGCCGCTCTGCTCGGAACGATCAGCACCTGGTTCGGCTCGGTCCTCGCGTTCTGAAAAACCCTGCACCGCAACCTGTTTGGTGACCGAGGAGGTCAAACATGTTCAACAAGAAGAACGCGGATAGCGGACCGCGGGTGGACGATCCGCGACCGTGGGGGATGCGTGGTGCCGGGTGGCCACTGTTCGCGGTTCCGGTGATGTTCCTGGTCGTGGTGGCGATGATCGCGGTCTTTGTGTTCGGTCGCGGCGGAGACGACACGGCCTCGAGCGAGGCGACCGTCACCGTGACCCCCTCGGCACCACCAAACACAGCGGCACCCTCGACGCAGGCCCCGACCACCGCGACCAGCGAACCCGCTCCGGGGGGGACATGCCCGACACCGAAGGAAGACACGGTGCCGGCGGACACCGTCGCGTGGAAGACGACCTGGGAGATCGCCGGCCAGGCGATTGCGCCGTTGACCGAGTCCGGTCCGAAGGTGAAGCAACCCGACGGGGTTCGGCGCTGCTTTGACCGCTCCCCACGCGGCGCGGTCGCGTTCGCTGCAAACGTCTACTTGGGTTTCACCCAGAGTCCGGAGGTTGCGCGGCAGGTCCACTTGCAGCAGATGACTCCCGGTGCGCACCGCGAACGGGGTCTGCAGAGCCCAGGGTGGTCGGATACCTCGGTTCAGTTCAGCATCGCCGGCTACCGAGTCTTGGCGTGGAGCCCGGACGCGGCACAGATCGAGCTGGCAGTGGCGGTGAGTTCACAGCCGGGGCAATGGTCGCTGGTCTCGCCGCGGATTGTGTGGAAGGACGGAGATTGGAAGGTTGACGGGACCAATGCCGGCCCTGCGCCGACGGTCCTGGACTCGCTGGCGACCATGACCCGATGGGGCCCGGGGGAGTCCTCATGAACCCGGTGGGTACGGCCGCAGTGCCAGGCGTCGACTTCGGCTGCATCATCAACCTCCCGGTGTGCGCCGCTGGGAAGCTAGGCGGCAAGGCCATCGACAAGGTCACCGATGGTGCTTGGGAGAAGATCGTTAAGGGCTTCCTTGAGGGCATGGTGATGCTCCTGGAGAAGCTGTCGACGTTCTGGATGAAGTTCCCGGATCCGCAGATCACGGATGTGACCAAGCCTGAGGGCGCGATGATCGGGCCGATGCAGCTGCTGTCCGATCAGCTGTCGGGGTGGGTGGCAGTCTGCAGCCTGGTTTCAGTGGTCGTGTGCTGTGTGCGAGCGATCCGGCAGGTCTCGGCCCGACCGTTCAGCGAGGCCGCCATGTCAGTGCTGATGGTGGTGGCGGTGCAGCTCGGGCTTGCTGGAGCGGTCCAGGCCGGACTGGCCGCGACTTCGGCCCTGTCGGAGTCGCTGCTGGCCACCACGGGGAAGAACAAATCCTTGTCGGGGCTGGTCAGCGTGAACGACGCGATGTCTTCGAATCAGTCACTTGCGGTGTGGTTCATCCTGGCGTTGCTGGCCATCCTCTCCTCGCTGATGCAGTTGATGTTCATGCTGATGCGGGGGCCGCTGATCATGTTGCTGGTGCTGTGGATGCACTTCGCGGCCGCGACCGCAGCCAGTGATGAGGGGCGTGTCCGCGCCAAGAAGGTGATCGGTTTGTTGATCTCCTTCTTGATCTACAAGCCGGCGGCGGCGGCGATTTACGCGCTGGGGTTCATGTTGATCTACGGCAACGGCACCGACGGTGCACCGTCCAAAGACGCGTTCATGAACACGATGTACGGGTTCATGACCGTGCTGATGGCGGCGATCGCGCTGCCGGCCGTGATCCGGTTCATCGTCCCGTTAGCTGCTGCCACGACCTCGAACGCGTTCTCCGGGGGCGCGGCCGCGGGAGCGGCTATCGCTGCCGGGTCGGCGGTCGTGACGATGGGCAAGGCGGGTGCGGCCACAGGTGGTTCGTCGAGGGCCGCGCAGGGCTCGGCGGTGAAGTCGACCACGGGCCGGATGTCACAGACGGGCACCAGCACCGGACAAACCGGCGACGGTGGAAACCAAAGCCAGAGCGTTGGAATGAGATCCGCACCGGGCAGCCGGCAGGCCGCAGCTCTCATGGGTGGCGGCTCGAGTGGCGGCCTCGCTGGTGGTGCTCAGGGTCTGAGCGATCCGGGGCTGTCGAAGGGGGCGCCGAACGCGATCCCGTCCGACTCCGGGACGGCGCCAAACGCGATCCCGTCCGACTCCGGGACGGGCGGGTGGGGATCGGTCGGCGGTCCGGTCACGAAGACGACCGGGGCGAACACAGGCACGAATGTGTCGACGCCGCAGTCGTCCTCACCGATCCCAGCTGCACCGGCTGCTATGGCAACGGGTGGGCACGGTCAGAGCGCACCCAAGAGCCAGCCCGGTGCGACGAACGGTTCGACGAGCACCGTTCGCTCCGGTGCTGAGGCGAGCAGCGGGGGAGGACGCGCGGCCGGGTTCGGTTCTGCGCCTGCTGGGGTGCGGAGTGCGTACTCGGTCCCCGGGGGCGTCAGCAAGGGCGGCGGGACGAACCCGGCACCGGCTGCGCCAACGCCACCGGCTGCGCCACCGCGGCCGTCACTGCAAGCACAGTCCGGCGGAACGGCGTCCGAGTCGTCGTGGCGACCGTCCGGGTCGCCGGCCTACGGCCAGGGCAGGGGTGGAACGACCCGTCCGATACCGACCCGCCCAGGCGGGCAGGTGCCGCCGTCGCGGCGGGACCAGATGGCTTTGCCGTCGTGGGCGCGCGGGGCTGGTGAGGCGGGACGACGCATGTCGTCCTCGGACCAATTGATCCCTCCCGGCCACTGACACACAAACCAAACCCGGCCCCCCCTTTTCGAACTTCAAGGAGTAGATGATGACGACCGCTGATGAAGTGACCGGGACCAAGGAGCGGATCCGGTACGGCAACTTCCGCAAGCCTGGCTGGCCTGGATTGTTCAAGACCTCACCGGGTGAGAGCGCCGTCGTGGGTTTGTCGACGTTCCTGCTGGTGCCGTTGATGTTCTTCAAACTGTGGTGGCCGATGCTGGCACTGGCGGCGTTCGTGTTGCTGGTCGAGATCCCGTTGGTGTGGCCCTCACGCAAGGGCTCACGGGCCCACCGGCTCGCGCGACGTAGGGCGTTCAGCGCCGCGCGGCGTCGTGGGGAGACCGCGTTGGTGCAGGGCCCTACGGGTCGCACCCCGGATGGTCGGACCCGGCTGCCGGGTATGGCTGCACAGACGGTGCTGCACGAGTGGGAGACGAACCTGGGCGACCCGGTCGGGGTGATCGAGTGGCCCAAGTCGAAGCTGTGGACGGTCGCGGTGCGGTGCATGCCTCCGGGTCGTGCCGGGCGTGATCAGGAAACGATCGACCGCCTGGTCGCGTCGTGGGGTGGCTTCCTGGCCTCCCTGGGCCTGGAGCGGGTCGCGGGTGCGTCGGTGATCGTGGAGACCGTGCCCGGCGCGGGTCGGCGTCAGCGGGCCAGCGCCACCCGTGGCCTGGTCGAGGGTGCACCGGAGTTTTCCCGGATCGCGTTGGAGCAGGCTCTCGCGGGGGAGGACGACTGGGAACCGATGACCCGTGTGTGGGTCACGATCACCTTCGATGCGCGTCGCACGTTGGGTTCCAGGCCGCGCACCGAGGAACAGATGCGCACGTACCTGTCCGGTCGACTGCCGTTCATCCTGGGTGACATTCGGACCACGGGGGCCGGCGAAACGGCTCGGTTCTGCGACGCGCAGGAACTCATCGACACCGTGCACGGGATGGTCAACCCCTCAGCCGAGGCCGCGATCGACGAGGCCCGTCAGACTCGACGCGGGACCGGGCTGGACTGGCGTGACGCCGGCCCCATGCTCGCGCTGGAGCATTACGACCGGTGGGAGCACGACGGCGCGGTGTCGCGGTCGTGGGTGATGCTCAGCCCGGCGCGTGGTGAGCAGACAGATGAGGCGTTGGACCCGCTACTTGCTCCGCACGCGGAGGTTCAGCGCAAGCGGGTCGCGGTCCTGTTCCGTCCGGAGGAAGCAGTGAAGTCCGCGCAGTCCGCCGAAGCTCAGGTGAAGTCGGCCTCGTTCGGTGCCTCCAAGAACGAGCGTCTGACGTCCCGGCAGCGCGACGAGCTGACGGCTGCGCGGAAGACCGAGGACGAGGAATCAGCCGGTGCCCTGCTGCAGCGGTTCTCGATGATCGTCACCGCAACGGCCTTCTCCGATGAAGAGCTGGAGTTCTCCAGCAACACCATCGAAGGGTTGCTGGATCGTCGCCGGCTGCGTCACCGCATCGCGTACGGGTCACAGACCGTCGCGGCGATGGCCTCGACGCCCATCGGCCTGGTGGTCGCCCGCGAAACCAAGCTGCCCGACGTCGTCCGCGACGCCCTGTAAACGAGACGAACTGTTGAGGAGCCAGTGATGACTGACCTTCTGGAACCAGACCAGCACGAGGCAGCACGGGTCACCGTGGGGCGATGGGCCGGGGTGGGCCCGACCCGCCAAGAACTCGACAAGCGCGAGCGTGCGCAGCGGCGCAAGCAGCAGACCAAGATGTTGTTGAACCCGTGGGACGCGGCCGGGTCCGAACCGGGAGAGCGAGGCTGGACCGGCCCCGGGGGTGGCCGCACGTTCTGGCGGGAACCGCCGCCGGAGATCCGTGGAACCTCGGTGCAGGTGAACGGTGCGTTTTACCCGTTCGGGATCAGTGGCGGTCTGCCCAGTGTCGGTGTCCCGATCGGCCGCACGCTCACCCTGGCCGCCGAACGGGTCAGCTGCGACCCGATCAGTTGGTTCCTGGCCAACCGGTTGCTGTCACCGATCATGTTCGTGCTGGGCCTGCCTGCACTGGGCAAGACGTCCCTGATTCGTCAGATGGTGTCGATCATGCCCAACTGGGGCATCACCCCGATCATCATGAGCGACATCCGCCCGGGCACCGACTTCGGCCCGGTCATCGACTCAATCGGCGGGTACCGCATCGAGGTGGGCCCAGGAGCGGGCACCATCAACCCGCTCGACCCCGGACCGATGGCCCGGTACATCGGAAACTTGCCGGACAAAGAACTGCTGGAATGCCTGGCGATGATCCGCAACTCCCGGATCAACCTCACGCAGGGACTCCTGGAGATCGTGCGTGGGAAACCGTTGGCAGACACCGAAAAGACGCTGCTCGCGGCCGGGATCGACGTCCTGGACCAAGAGCATGACGGGATTCCGGTCCTGGAAGACCTGGTCGCCGTGGTGGCCGCACGGCACCCGCGCCTTCGCCAGGTCGCCTATGACCGCGGCGACGACAACCGATACGACGACCTGTCCGAAGGGCTGCTGCGGTCGCTGGCAGCCCTGGGCGGTGATGGGCCGTTCGGCTCAACGTTCGCCGGGCAGTCCAGTTTCGACCTGGACCTGACCCGTCCGGTCGACATGGACCTGTCCTCCATCCCGCAGGGAGCAGACGAGCTGATGGGCGCGGCACAGTTGGCGACCTGGTCGCTGCTGTCGTCGACCGTCGCGGCCGCGAAGTACCTGGCCGAGGCCGGTGTCATCGAGGACCGCACCTATCTACTGGTCGGAGACGAACTACACCGACCATTGAAGGCGTTGCCGGTGATCGCGAAGTACCTCGACGTGATGATCCGGTTGATCCGCACGTTGAAGCTCGGGGCGATCTTCTGCACGCACACAATGGAAGACCTGCGCCTGCCGGACCCGCAGCTGACGACGCTTGCGTGGGGGTTCGTGGAGAAATCGCCCCTGGTCGTGATGGGCGGGTTGTCGCGTAAGGAAATGGGCAACCTGGTGACCGTCTTCGACATGTCGAAGACGGAGCAGGACCAGCTCGTGGGATGGACCGACCAGCCGGCGGTGGACCCGGACACCAGCCAGGAAGGTGAGCCGCCCGGGCGAGGGAAGTTCTTGCTGAAGGTGGGCCGGTCACCCGGTGTCGCGTTCCGGGCGAACCTGTCCCCGGTGGTCAAAGAGGTCAACGACACCAACAGCTCCTGGGATGAGTTGCGGGCCGCGCGCATGTACGACGAGCGGAGCCTGCGATGAGCGACCCCGACTTGGCGAACGATGCACTGACCCGGGCAGCCCTATCGGCGTGGGAAGAACCGTCCCGGCGGCCTGCGCCCTCACCAGAACGCGACCGCCGGGCCGCGGCCCGGCAGTGGCTCGACCCCGCTGTCGTGGATCGCATGTACGCGATCAACGAGCTGGCGGCGCAATGGTTCGAGTCGCACTACGAGGGTTCGTGGGCGCAAGAGCACCTGACCGGCCGCACCCACGTTGATCTGGCCGGCGACCGCGGAGCGCGGCCGGGGTGCGCACCTGATCGGTGGCGTGGACTGGTGGAGCATCTGCAGTCCGAAGGGGTCAGCGAGGAGGAGATGCTGCAGGTCGGTGTCGCGTTCCGTTCGGGCCGGGGCCGGGTCGTGGACCTGATGCGCGACCGGGTCGTGATGCCGGTGCACGACGACACTGGCCGCATCGCCGGCTTCGTCGGCCGGGAGAACCCTGACAACCCCGGAACAGCGAAGTACATCAACACCAAGCGAACCGAACTGTTCGACAAGGGCGAACTGTTCTGTTCGGCTCTGCCGGTTCGTGGGCAGGTCGCGATCGTGGAAGGGCCGGCGGACGCCCTGGCCATCACGATCGGGTCGGGTGGACGGGTGGTCGGTGCCGGCACCCTCGGAACGGCACTCACTCAAGGGCATGCCGAACGGTTGGCCGAGCTGGCTCAGGAACCGATCGTGTGGCGCGACAACGACGGCCCCGGGTGGGAAGCCGCCGAGCGGGACTTCCGGTTGTTGACGCAGTACGGGGTGGAACCGTTGATGACGACCGGGCCCGAAGGAGCAGACCCGGCCGATGTGCTGAAAACGGACGGTGCGGCCGGGATCCAGACAAGGCTGGATCAGGCGCGCCCTGCCGGTGAGGTGCTCATCAAGTACCACCTCAGCGCCGGCCGCACCAGCGAAGCCGTGAGCGTTGCCGCGGAGCGGGAGCCCTGCTATTGGGCACCGGACGCGGCCCGGATCGCGAACGCAGCCGGAGTCGAGGTGCAAGCCGTGCGGGACGCGCTGGCCGCGCACGTCACCGGAGCCGCGGAAGTCACGCTGCCGCTGGCGACCGGCAACGAGCCCCGTGGGGTGGCTGCCGGCACTGAGCCGGGTGCCGGATTCGAGGCAGTGCAGGCCGCGGACACCGGCCGCGCGTCGGTGCGGGAGCAGCTGCAAACCCTCGCGGCGCAGCAGCGAGCGGGGGTGGTTGAGCGGTCACCAGTAGTGGCCGCACAACCAGCCCACTTCCAACGGAATCTGAGCAGCAGTACCGAGAGTGAACGGGGGATGTGATGCGGCAACCGGAGCGTCAGGACCGGCGCGGCCAGGATGTGGTGTTGGCCGGGTGCGGCTTCGGCGCCGTCGGCATCATCGCCCTGGGTGGGCTGATGGTGTGGGTGGCCGCGGCCGCCGGCGGACACGGCCACGGCTCCCCAGTGGGTTGGATCATGCAGGCCGTGACCGGCGATGCTGCGCTGTGGTCGACGACCGCCACCTCCATCCTGATCCTGGAGGGCATCGTGCTCGTGGCGTGCACGGTGTGGGGTGCTCGAGCGTGGTGGCGCTGGAACAAGTCCCGCGCCCGGATCGACGCCCGCGCTAAGTACATGTCGACCAACCGGGACATCAACCCGCTCACCGAGCAGGCCGGTACGAAGGCCGCTGAGCGGCTTGGCGTCACCGGTGCGGGGCTGCCGGTCGGGACCAGCATCCTGCGCAAGCGGCGGCTGTGGTCTGGGTGGGAATGGTCCCTGCTGATGGTGATGGGAACCCGTGCCGGTAAGTCCTCGTGCGAGGTCGTCCCGCGGATCCTGCGGGCAACCGGCCTACCGGTCGTGACGACCAGCAACAAACCGGACGTGTACTACGACACCCGCGCCGGCCGGGAAGCGGCCGGCACGATCTGGTGTCTTGACCTGCAGAACATCACGGGGCAAGTCGGGGGTCAGGGCAATGACCCGCAGTGGTACTGGAACATGCTCGACTTCGTCGACGGGGTCGAGCGCGCGGACGAGCTGGTGGACATCCTCTCGGCCGCGGTCACCCCGGGCAACGCCCGTACGGACGCCTACTTCACCTCGGCGTCGCGGGCGTTGCTGTCCGGGCTGCTGCTGGCAGCCGCGGTCGGTGAACAGCCCATCACGCAGGTGTATGAGTGGCTGTCCGACCCAAACCAGCGAATGGATCATGCCGACCCGCTGGCCCTGCTGGAACGTCACGGGTACTCCCAGGTGGCCACCGATCTTCGCGAGAAGATGAACCTCACCGAGAAGCAGCGGGACGGTGTGTACGGCGGTGCCCGTGAATGGGTGTCATTCATGCGATCCCCCGCGGTGGTGCGGTGGATCGCACCGTCCGGTGAGGGCGAGACACGGCGCCGGTTCACGGCCGAGCAGTTCGTCACCTCGACCGACACGCTTTACCTGTTGTCGAAAGGCCGGGGCGGAGCCGCCGGCCGTGCCGTGGTGGCTGCGCTGACCCGGGCGGTGATGATCGCCGGCGAACAGCTCGCCTCCCGGCAAGGTGGGCGAGTAGCGAACCCGATCGTGTTCGAGCTCGACGAGGCCGCGAACGTGTGCCGCATCCCCGAACTGCCCGACCTGTTCACCTACTACGGCGGCCTGGGACTGCTGATCTCGGTGTACCTGCAAAACCCTGCCCAAGGCGAAGAGTGCTGGGGGGAGAACGGGTGGCGACAGATGTACTCCAGCGCGAACGCTTTGCTGATCGGGCGCGGGATCCGTGATGAGAAGTTCCTGCCCGGTGTGGTGCAGATGATCGGGGACCGTCACTGGGTCGAACGCACCCGCAGCCGCGGAAAGGGCGGGTCGAGCACGAACGAGACGCACCGCCAGGAGCACATCGTGACGCTGGCCGACCTGACTGCGTTGGAGCAAGGCCGGGCGATCCTGCACGCCTCGGGCTCCCGGCCGATCCTGATCCGGCTCGACCACTGGTCAGCCACCCCCTCCACGAACGAGGCCGTCACCTCCTCGCGTGAGCTGTACCGGCCCGCGCAGGAAGCCAGTGACGTCGACGGTGCACGCCCGATGGCTTGGGCGGCGACAGCCGCCGGCGCAGGAACCGATGCAGGGTTCAAGGGGGCGAGATCGCGGTGGTGAAACGCAACCCCACCGGGGAGAACGAAGCACTCACTGCCAACTCAGGTGGGGTGTCCGGTTCGTTTGGTGGGCAACCCGATTCGGTGCCTACCGACGACGACGCGCAGGAGCCGGTACGGCTGCGGTTCGCGTCGCTACCGTTGTTCGTGGAGTCCTACGTCCTTCCCAACTGGCGACACCCCACCAACGGGATCGCGTGGTGCGGACGGTGGTGGGAGCACGCCGAAGCGATCACCCGCCTGTCAGCGTGCTGGGAAGCGTTCGAGGTGATGCGGCGCGAACCAGCACCGGCGCTGTCGGTGTGGTGGCGCGATCACCTGGACGTGCACATGGCCGCCCTGACCCGTGAGAGCGGACCGTTCAAACAGTGCGACGCGGAACGCGGCATGCACCGGCAACAGCCGATCTGGAGCAACGTCCAGCCGCCGGCTGGGTTGTTCCCGGTCGATGACGACGCAGAGATCGGCGGCCGCCCCGCGGCCCAGACGAAGGAGACACGATGAGTGATGAGATCGGGCAGGAATTCGACCGGGTGCTGCGCACCGCCCTCATGGGACTGGGACAGTTGGGGGAGCGGGTCGCGCGCCGCCAGGCCGAACGGGAACGCGAGCAAGCCACCCGTTTGAACCAGGCGCAGCACGAAGCACGGCAACGCGAGCAGGACGCACGTCAACGACGTCAAGACACCGAACGCGCCCAAGAGCGGATCGGGCGCGAACAGCAGCGGCACCTGCAGACCGCTGACCGGGTCTGGTTGGACGAGCGAGACGCGGCCCGGATGGTGTACCGGCCCTTCACCCAACCGGCGACGCTCGAGCGGGCAACACCGGAGCAGGCCTCGAAAGCGTGGGAGCAGGCACGTTTCTGGTCAGAGCAGGACCCGTTCGCTCGTGAGTCCGCACGGGTTATCAGGGAGGCGATCTTGGCCAAGCACGGTCAGGAACCCTCGAAGATCCTGACCCGGGCAGCCGCCGCACACGCTGCGGGCCCAACCTCCTCTTCAGCTGTCGCTGAGGTGACCGACGAGCGAGTGCACCGTGCGGTGGAATGGGCTGAAAGAGACGCCCCGCTGTACTACACCCGTCACGTTGACGATCGGCTCCTCGCGGCCGATGGGACGCTGAACCTCGCCGTCGCCGGCCAACTGGTTAACGATCATGATGAGTGGGCCCGGGCCGGGGAGCTGAGCCACGAAACAGCGGTTCGTGAGTGGGCTCGGCACCTGGGCCGCGCCGAGTTGGACCCACCCGCCGGGGAACACCCCACCGCCGCGCAACTACGTGAACTCGAAAAGACGTGGAAGATCAAGTCCGCGCCGGTCGCGAAGTTGACCGTGGGTAAGGCTCAAGAATTCGCGGCCGAGCACGCACCGCCGTACTACCGCCGGCACGTCGACGAGCGGCTGCACGGGTCAGACGCAAGAACAGAACTCCTGGCAGACATGACCGCGCTACGCGACCACGGCGCGATCCCCTTGCGCAGCAGACACGAAGAGTGGGCGCGCTGGTCAGGGGAGAACCTGGCCGGCCTCGACGACGCGGAACGGACAGCCCGCCTGGAGGAAGCATGGGCGGCCGGCGTCGACGAACGCGGAGCCCTCGAACTCGAACAACTCCGCCAGGCGCAGGAGATCTCCGGGGTCTCGGAGAGGACCGCGACCATGGACGAACAGCTGCGTGCCGCGTACGCGAAACACCTCGACCCCGAAGTGGCTCGGGAGATCTCGCAAGAGGACTTGGCCCGGTCCTGGCAGGCCGCGAGCATTCCCGCGACCAGCAACCCCGGCGACCAGGCCGCAGCCGAGCAGCTGCATCGCCAGTTCGTTGCACGGTTCGGCACTGACCCCGGCCAGTGGGCCAGTGAGCAACAGAACGCGGCACCCGGCCGAGGTCGGGACTGGTTGCTCGTCGACGTGCTGGCCGACCAGGCAGCCGAGTACGGCGACCGGATCGACGCGGCAAACGCCCGCGCTGCGGCGCGAGCCGGTGAGGCCGACGCGACCCACACCGACCCAGAGATCGCAGCACGGGGAGAGCACCGATCCGACGTCGAACGCCGCACGGCTTACGCCGAAGAAGCAACGGCCGAACTGTGGCACAACGACGAACAACGAGCCCAAGAGCAGGGCGCGCAGGGTGAGGACATCGCCTACGACCGCGCCAATGAATCCGACCTGAGAGCCGAAGGGGTCACACCCGACGCACGCGAAGCAGTCGTCGACTCCTCCCACGGGTTCTCCGCGCCTACAGCGACCATGGTCGCCAAAGCTGGCCGCACACCCAAGAACCGCAAAGCACGCAAGACCGCGACGGCGCGTACAGCAGAGCGAAGCGCAGACCGCAGCCGGGGACGCTGAACCGCACACCACCATCCACAGAGAAGGCCGGGCCCCGCAGACCAGCGGGGCCCGGCTTTCTCTGGGTGATGTCGACGAGCGGCCGATAATAAAAGTGAGGGTCATTCGGTTCTCTCCGGGTCCGTCAGAGCCGGAAATAAGTTCCCCAAGAAGGAAAAACAGTCATGGTACAAACCGTCCGTAAACCGGGGCAAGCTCCGAGCGGGCCGGATGTGCACTGGGGTTTCGTGAATATTTGCTATGACACCCAGGTGTATCCACGAGGGCATCATTGCTAGCGCGTTGGGGTGTCGGTAAGGAACGTGTCACCAGGGGCGCTCGGGGGTCTGGTGGGGTCGCGCTCGGGCGGCAGCGGGCCGGGTGACACCAGTGCAGAGGCGGGCTTTGCCGGCTCATCCCAATCGAGGGTGTAGTTGGGGTCTGAAGCCGCCGGCTTCGAGCAGACTCCTCGCGATGTAGTGGGTCAGATTCCGGAAGCCGAGGGCGCTGCCGCGTAGGTGCTCGAGGCGGCCATTGATGGCCTCGGTGGGGCCGTTGCTCGTGCCGGGCCGGTCGAAGAACGCGAGCACGTCGGCCGCGCGCTTGACCAGGGTTCTTCCCAGCGTGGTGACCTCGACCAACGGTTTCGGCACGCCGGTACTGATCGAGTTGATCAGCTTGGTCATGAGCGTCTTCCCGGTAGCCCTGTCGGGGTGCCGGTACGCAGCGATCATCCGTTGATAGATGCCCCAGGTGCACTCGACCTGAACGTGCTCCTCGACCGCGAACAGTGCGGTGAGACGTTGATGTTGCCGGTCGGTGAGCAAGTCCGCGCCGGTGTGCAAGGTGCGCCGTGCCCGGTACAGCGGATCCGTGGCGCGGCCACGGTGGCCGTGGAGTTCTTGTTGGACGCGACGGCGACACCGGTCGAGGGCGTCGCCGGCGAGGCGGACGACGTGGAAGGGGTCCATCACCGTGGCCGCGGCCGGGATCTCCTCAGACGCTGCGGTTTTGAACCCGGTGAACCCATCCATCGCGACGACCTCCACAGCGTCACGCCACTGGGCGGGCCGCTCGGTGAGCCAGGTCTTGAAGACCTGCTTGGACCGCCCGGGAACCATGTCCAACAACCGTGCTGGACCGCTGCCGTCCCGGATCGGGGTCAGGTCGATGATCACGGTGACGTATTTGTCGCCGCGGCGGGTGTGTCGCCACACGTGCTCATCCACCCCGATCGTGGTGACACCCTCGAACCGGCCCGGGTCATTGATCAAGACACGGTGACCCTCGGCCAGGACGGCGTCGTTGGCGGTGTCCCATGCAACGGCGAGGGCTTCAGCGACACGAGCGATCGTGAGGTGCTGACACACGATCGCGGTCAACGCCCACCGCACCGCCCGGCGCGACAGGCGTGCCCGTGGTTCGGCCGCCGCGGAGCAGTCCTGCCGCCACACATGCCCACATTCGCTGCATCGGTACCGGCGCAGAGTGACCGCCAACGTGGTGGGTCGCCACCCCAACGGTTCGTGCGCCAGCCACCGCACGACGCTGTCACGTGGAGCGCCTTCACACCCGCACCGGTGGCACCACGCATCGTCGTCGACGACGCGGCACGCCAACACGGCCCGCTCGGGTTCAACGCGTTGCCCCGTCACGACCAGGCCGAGCTCATCCAAGCGACAGAAGGTCGTCAGGTCAGGGGTAGTGAAGGTAGCGTCGTGCATGTCGAGGTCTTCCAGATGGACAGCGTCAGAACTTCCATCATCGGGAGACCTCGACCCTCACCCGACCAACGACGCGCTACCAATCCCTACACCCTCGATTGGGAAGAGCCGCTTTGCCAGGGACATGCAGACCCATCATCGCCAAGCAGTCGAGATGGCCTTCATCATCCGGGACAAGACCACCAACTCAACGATCCGCACCATCGCCTACGACATCATTACCACCCAGCAGCAGCAGGCCGGGCAGATGTACGGCTGGCTGGCCCAGTGGCGGCTGCACCAGACCGGATCTGAACCGCCAATGGCGTGGATGGGCAGCGGGCACCACATGGGGTCGCCTGCCAGTACGGGTAGCACGATGCCGGGGATGGCGACCCCGGCTCAGCTGGCACAGCTACGCGCAGCGACCGGGCCGGCGGCAGATCGACTGTTCCTGACCCTGATGATCGCCCATCACCGTGGCGGGATCGGCATGGCCCGGGCCATCCAGCCGATGACGGAGAACCCTGCGGTCGATACCTTGGCTGGCGCGATCGAGACCTCGCAGGAGGCGGAGATCACCCAGATGACCCGGCTGCGCGGAACGCTGCCGACCTAGCTCGCGCGCGTCGTTGCCCGTGCTTCTGCGCCAGGTCACGGGTTTGTGCTCGTGCTGCGGTCCGGAGGCCGGTCAGGTGGAGTGCTCGACGCAGAAGTGGCCGCGTAGTCAGGCTTGGATCTGGTCGCAGCCAGGGTGCGTTTCCGTTCATTGAAGCAAGGAGTCCTCCACGATGCGCGGCCGCCTCGTTCGCTGATCGACACTGATGGCGGGATGGGATGCGCGTTGACGACCTACCAAGACATTTCGGCGCATCCGCGGGCTGCGGCCCCTGATTCGATTTGCAGGGTGGCGTGCTCGATCTGGGCGTGTCCGCGCAGAACTTTTCGGGCTGCGGTCAGGACGGTGTTGGCGTCGGTGTTGGGTTCGGCGACCAGGTGGGCGGTGGCCACGTTCATCCCAGAGGTCAGGGTCCATAGGTGCAGGTCGTGCACCTGGAGGACGCCGGGCACCGCACGCAGTTGCGCATCGATGGCTTCGGGGTCCACGCCGGCGGGGGCGTGCTGCCCTAGCACGGCCAGCACCTCCCGGCCAAGCATGATCGCGCGGACAGCGACGAACACCGCGATCGCGAGAGCGACGATGGTGTCCCACCACGGGCTTCCGGTGCGGGCGACCAGGATCCCGGCGACGATGACCCCGACGGATCCCACGGTGTCAGCAACCACTTCAAGGTAGGCGCCCTTGACGTTCAGGCTCTCGGCCGCGCCACCGCGCAGCAGCACCATGGCGATCACGTTTACCAGGAGGCCTATACCGCCGACGATGAGCATGGGTCCGGTGTCGACCTCGACGGTTTCGCCGATCCGGCTGACCGCCTCGACCGTCACGTAGACGGCGGCGCCCAGCATGAGCAGGACGGTGAGGCCGGAGGCGAAGACCTCTGCTCGGTAGGAGCCGAATGTACGTCGGCCGGTCGTGTCCGGGCGGCTGGCGATCCTGGTCGCGGTGAGCGCCGCGCCGAGGGCAACCACGTCGGCGGCCATGTGCCCGGCGTCAGAGAGAAGCGCCAGGGACCCCGACCACAGGCCGAAGCAGAGCTCGACGACGAAGTAGGAAGCGACCAGCGTGAACGCGACGCCCAGGCGCCACCGATGACGGCCGCCAGCGTGCTCGGTGCCGTGGGAGTGATCGTCGCCCATCAGCGAGCCCCCATCCCGGTTGACACGGTCGACTCAGGCTCGCAGCAGGCGTCCGTGCATCCGGGACCGCAGGTACACGAGCCATCCTCCGTGTCGGCTTCATTCAGGGGAAGCGGCGTGCAGGAGCAGGCATCGCCTCGCCATGCCTGCAGTCCCTCCCGGACCGCCACGGCTGCGATGACCAGGCCTGCGATCGGGTCGGCCCACCACCAGCCCCACCAGGCGTTGACGAGGAGGCCGGCCAGGAGCACCGCCGACAGATAGGTGCACAGCAGGGTCTGCTTGGAGTCGGCCACCACCGACCCCGAGGCCAGTGCGCGTCCGGTGCGCCGCTGCGCCCAGGACAGGAATGGCATGACGGCCAGCGAGACGGCACCGAGGATCACACCGATCGAGGATGGGTCCGGTTCGGTTGACCCCAGAAGGGTGCGGGCAGCATCGAGGGAGACGTAGATGGCCAGGGCGAAGAATGCGATGGCCATCAGCCGCAGCGCTAACCGTTCACGCGACTCGGGCACCGCGTGACGGAACTGCCACAAGATGATCAGACCCGAGGAGACCTCGACCAGGGAGTCCAGCCCGAAACCCACCAGCGCCGCGGAGTTCGCGGCCCGACCTGCTGCGATGGCAATGATGGCCTCGAGCAGGTTGTAGGCGACGGTCGCGCCCGCGAGCAGCTGGGCACGCAGGCTGAGGCGACGCCTGGCCTCCGGGCTCAGCGCGATGCGGCCGATGAGCGGGACACCGGTCATGACTGTGCTCCTACCCCGGATGTCGGGCACAAGACCACGGCGTCGCCGGTCGCGGCCAGGAGTTCTTCAGCCGCGGCGAACACTCGGGCCACAGCGCCCGGATGAGCGAGTGAGAACACCGAGGCCCGACCCACGGGCCGAGACGCCACCAAGCCGCAGTCGCGCAGGCATGCCAGGTGCTTGGACACCGTCGACTGCGCTAAACCCAGGTGCGCAGTCAGCTCCACGACCTTGTGCTCACCCAGCAGCAGGTGCTGCAAGATCGCGACCCTCGATGGATCACCCATTCCATGGAACAGGCACGCGGCCGCGACCGCAGCAGTCGTCTCGTCCACGGGATCCTCAACCGCCAGTGCATCACGTGTCGTTGTTATCGCCATATGGCGATGTTAACGTTCTTCTCGTGATCGTCAACCGCCGGTGGAACCTGAGCGCCGCCCGCGGCGTTGGCCCGGTCAAGCCCAACCCGCCATCAGCCCTGGAGCCTCTCACGTGACCCGCCGCAACTCGCTCATCTCTGCCGTCCTGATCGCGGCATTCGTCGTGGTCCTTGGGGTCGTCCTCCTGGCCTCTCGCGACAGCGGCGCCGATGCCGCAGAACCGGGCAAGACGTCCTCCTCGTCCTCGCGCCTAGTACGCGACAACAGTCACCGGCTGGGTTCCCCAGCACTGGACGGCAAGGTCACGTTGGTGGAGTTTCTCGATTTCGAGTGCGAGTCGTGCCGCGCGGCGTACCCCGTGGTCGAAGACCTGCGCAAGCAGTACGCCGGCAAGGTCACCTTCGTGCTGCGCTACTACCCGATCCCGAGCCACAAGAACGCGATGAACGCAGCGATCGCGGTCGAGGCCGCGGCGCAGCAGGGAAAGCTTGAGCCGATGTACAAGAAGATGTATGAGACGCAGTCGCAGTGGGGCGAGAAGCAGGTCTCCCAGGCCCCGGCGTTCCGCGGCTTCGCTCAGCAGCTCGGACTCGACCTGACCGCTTACGACAAGGCGGTCAAGGACCCCGCCACCAAGGCGCGGGTCGAGCTGGACCGCGGCGACGGCCAGTACCTCGGGGTCCAGGGCACACCCACGTTCTTCCTCAACGGCAAACAGCTGAACCCGACCTCCCTCGACGACTTCCGCGCCAGCATCGATGATGCTGTCAAGAACTGACCCAGCCGCAGGCGAGACCGGGGCCGACCCGGGCGGGCGACATGCACCTGGCCGATCGACCGCGTGGTCGCTTTTGGTCGCGGGACTGATCGGGTTGGTCGCGTCCGCGACCCTGCTCATCGAGAAGGTCGAGCTGCTGAAGGACCCTGGCTACACGCCGACGTGCAGCATCAACCCGGTCCTGAGCTGCGGGTCCATCATGAAGACCTGGCAAGCCGAGCTGTTGGGCTTCCCGAACCCGGTCATCGGAGTGGTCGGATTCGCCGTGGTGACCACGACCGGGGCGTCGCTGCTGGCCGGCGCCGTGCTGCGCGGCTGGTACTGGTGGGGCCTGCTGATCGGCGCGGCCGCGGGCGTGCTGCTGGTGCACTGGTTGATCTTGCAGTCCCTGTACCGCATCGGCGCGTTGTGCCCTTACTGCATGGTGGTGTGGGTCGTCACGATGACGATCTTCGTGGCCGCCGTGACCTCCTTGCGGCGGGCACTCCGCGTGCCACCCTCGATCATCCAGTACGCGCCGAGCCTGCTCGTGGCATGGACTCTGGTGGTCGCGGCGTTGATCGCCGTGCGCTTCTGGGATTACTGGAGCACGCTGGTGTAACCCGACCACCTCCGGGTCGGGGCAGTCATGCGCGTGCTGTGACCAGCCACGCAGCGCCGTCAAGGTAGACGCCGTCCTCACGCTGATGCGGCCGGAGCGCAGCAGCGACGGCAGCCCAGCCCGCTGCTGCTTGCTCCCTGCTGGCTTTCGCGAACAAGACGCTGCCGAAATCCGAGCGCTGCAGGAAGTCGACCGCGTCCGGGATGTCCTGGCCTTGAAACTCCGGACAGACCAAGGACTCGAGCTGGACATCGGCGAAGCCAGCGTTGGCGATCGCGAACAGGATGTTCTCCTTGCCCGTCACCTTCTTGAACGCGTTCACCAGCTCTTGGGTCACCCGGCCGGTCCGCGCGGGCGTTGATCCGGTGCACCGTGGAGATCAACAGGTCAACCAAGGTGTCGGTGATCTCCCGCTCCCGGGTATGCAGCAACACCGCCAACAACGTCAGCCGCAGACCGGTCGGGTGCGCCCGCAGATGTGACGGCGATTCCACCGCGGCCCGAGAACGCCATGCTGCCAACACCTTTGGCGCGACATCGGCGAACAGGCCTGGCGGCAGGTCGACCGCTCGGACGGCGCGCAGCTTGCGGATCTCGGTCAGCATCGTCTCCAGCGACACGTTCCCTGGCACCGACTTCACCAACGCCAGCACCGACTCATCCGCTGCCGCGCCGTCCTCGACTTCCACATCGACCGAGACCAGCTCCTCCAACCGTGCGCCGCCGTTGAGGCGGGTAGCCGGGCCGCGATCCGGGACGACAACGTGGCTTCGCCCTGATGCAGCGCCGAGCGGACCATCCGGTCAATCCGACCGTCGGTGGGCGGCTCGACCTGCTCCTGCCGGCAACGACCGAGCAGTTGCTCACGCACCCGGTCCGGGGACCGTTCTGTCTCGCACACCTCGGTGGCCAGCCAGGACGTCAGCTTGTCGGCGTCCTCAACTGAGCACTCTCGAAAGCCCAGATGGCTGCGGATCTGCGCACGGTGGTACTTGATCGACCGGCCCGACCACTCGTAACGCGTGAGTTCAGAGGCCGGCACCTTCACCTGGTCCGCGACGAACCTGACCGCCTCGGGCGGCAGCACGTCCTCGCGCTCCGGAAAGTGGCCGTGGTGGATGTAGAACTTCAGCAGCAGAACGAATCCGAGCCTGGTCGCGCCTCGCTTGCCCGCGACCAACTCAAGCTCGTCATCCAGCAACGTCCAGTGCTCCACCAGCTCATCGAGCTCAAGCGTCCGATCCACGATCGGAGATGCTTCCGCACCTGAGGGGGCGACGGAGCCGGTTTGCCCCTGATGACACGTTCCTTACCGGCACCCCGCGTTGCGGGGGTGGCTACGCTCGCGGCGAGTGGCCGCAGGGTCGAAGGCTCTCGAGCGCCTCCCCCACCACGCCACCCATCTCCACCCCCCTCCGCCCTTGTCGAATCTCATTGGAGATGCCCCCGCTGCGAACAGCGGCAGATGCGGAGTTCTGCCTCGGCCTGGCCTTGCAACCAGACAGGCGAAATCGGTGCGGCCTCCAACCCATCCCGAAGAGGGGGTACTGGTGGCTTTGCCTCAAGCGATCCACAACCTCCGCGCCGCTTCGACCTGCGCCTCGCGGGACAAGCCGGCCACCGGAAGCTCGTGATCCACCTTCAAGGACGCCGCCTGCTGGTGGTGAAGTTCATCGAATTCGACGTCCGTCAGGAACACCGGACGCTGCGTGGCACGACGGCGGGCTTCTTCCAGACCCAGGGCTAGGCGGATGACCCTGAGGCTGGGCAGGAGTTCGCGATAGAGCGCCAGCGTTGTCGAATTGACCACGTCAGCGATGGTCACGTTGATCCCTGCAGCGAGGAAGTTCGTCGCGAGGTTTGCGGCGTTCCGGACCCCGAGCTGTTGTTGGGCCGTCCCCTCGGGACCGTCCCATGGTGCGGCGCCGCCGTTCTTGACCAGCTGGCGGATGTCGTCCACGTCGATGAACGCGGTACGTACGGTCGTTGCGGCCAGCGCGAGCGCAGTGCTGCTCTTGCCAGCGGCGGGACCTCCGGTGAGAAGCAACGGTGCGAGAGTCATGGGAAGCACGGTGCGACGTTTGGGCGGTTGTTAGCGCAGGAGCCGGATTGGCCGGCCGCGAGGACGCGGCTTGAGGCGATCATCGGTTCACCGCTGCCCTCGGAGCAGGCAGTCGAGACGAGCACGTCCCCAGAGTCCTGGAAACAGAACCTGAAGCGGTCGAAATACTCGGTCGCTGACCGGATCTACCTGCTGACCGGGCCGTTTCCGCCGCCCGATCCGGCCATCTAACGCTCGTGGCCACGTCGGAGGTCCGTGCTTGGACCGTGGCGGCCGGGCAAGCCCGGTCGTTCGCCCAGGTCGATACCGCGGTGCGGCAGCTGCACCGGGACCCCGGTCTGGCGGGTGGAGTCGCGGACCGCAGGGTCCCTCGTGGCTGGCGGCGTGACCAGGGCGTCGGCATTGGCGGGGACATCGGTGTACGGATCCAGGTGGGCCGCTACAAGTTCATTGTTGCGCGTGGCATCGAGCAGTTCGCCTCGCGCCACCTGGGCGTCATGCACCGCGCGCATGGTGCGTTGCATCTGCTTCATGACCGCGTACCAGCCCCGGGTGGAGTTGGTCGACGACGCGCGCAGCGCAAGGTTGAAATGCACCAGCGCGAGCCCGGCACTGCTGGTGCGTGGTTGCAGGCTGCCGTGACCATAGCTGCGGTGCCGTGGCTGCTGTGGCTCGAACGAGACCCGCGCGGCTTCGTCGGAGACGGTGCCGAGCTGGGAACCCGTTTCGCGGTCGGGGTGATGAATCGCCGCCAACGCGAGCAGGCTCGCGGCCGTTGCCGCGTGTGATCGCCACTGGTCGACGTCGTGCGGGTCGGTCTGCCGCACATCGGATTCCCAATCGGCCAAATGATGGCTTGCCTGCTCCAACTCCGCCGGCGCGTCCACAGGTTCAGGATCGGTGACGGGAGCCTCGTCCCGCCACAACGCCAACGCTTGAGCCCGCGACTCAGAGGTCTCGTTCATCTCCCACAACGACCGGCGCAACGAGGTGAGGGTGAGGTCCGGTGCGAGTTTCGAGGCCGCGATCCGGACCGAGTCCTGATCGGCGAAACGCACGCTGTACCCGGTGACCTTCTCCCGCCCACCGGGTGCCCACCGGGGCACGATCTCCAGGTCCTGGTTCGCGAGGTTGTTCAACCATTCGGCCTCGGTCCGAGAGCCCATCGCGATGCCACGAACGACCCGTTGCAAGTGCACCCGGTCCGGGTCGATCGGACCGCGCCCGGATAGTTCTCGTTCCTCCGCGCGACGCAACTCAGCCTGGGAATAAGCGCTGAAACCGGGCTGCCGTTCACTCTCGACGGCAGGTTGCTCGTAGGTGGGGGAGAGGAAGGCGGAGAACTCCTGCTCGAGCTCTCGCCCGATGCGGTCGGCGGCGAGCTTGGACTTGTGTTCCGATGCCCAACTGCCGTCGTTGCGAACAAGGTTCACCATCACGTGAACGTGATCGTTTCCCTTCGCGGACAGACCGTGACGAACCGCGACCCACGACGATCCGTGGCCGTTCTCGTCGACGAATCCCATGCGCTTCACGTACTCGTGAGCAAGGGTGTGCCATTGCTCGTCGGTCAGCTTCTCGTGGTCGGGAGGCAGTGCCATTGACGCGTGGAACATGTGCGTCCGACCGGTCGCTTCAACGCCGTCGCGGTGCAGATGGGCGCGGCTGATTCCACCTTGTGAAGCCCCCGCTAGGGCCAGCTGCTCCACATAGTTCTCGCGCCACGCGCCCTCGACGACGCGCCCAAGAATGGTCGCCTCTTTGAGAGACAACTCGCCAGCCCATTCGAGCTCGAGGCCGGGCGAACCAGCCACCAAGTGCGGATTGGAGTGCTCGTTCGCCTTGCCGGCCCCGTACAGGTAGCGGGTCAGGCCCGCAGCATCAGAGCCGGACTTCAAGACGCTGATCCTCACGCCTTGCGCTCCGACTCCGGCAGCTGCTCGATGACCTTCGTGATCCGATCAGCAACTCGAGACAAGTGATCCACGGTCGCGAGCAGCTCAGCCTCGGCCTCCAACCGCTCGGTTGCGTTCGCGACCCGCGCGAGCTGATTCAAGTTGTTGCTGTCGATCGACAGCAACCGGCGAACGCCGTACAGCTCGTCATGGATGCGAGCAAGCTTCGCCGCGGCGACAACACCACCGGTGTTCAACGCCCGCTCGTACAACCGCGGAACCGAAATACGTTGTGCGGCAGCCAACGCCTGCACCCGCACCCACTCCTCCTCGGAATGGCGAATGACCGTACGGAAGTCACGGGCACCCGCGGCAGAGTTCGACCGGCGACGACCGCGGAACAACTTGGCGGGACGCGACGACGGATCAGGCGACTCGGAGCCCTGGTCGGCCACGGCGATCCCTCCCGCCAATCTCGGCGACGAGCGGCTGCGCCGCCGTCGAAAACTACCGCTTGTGCTTGTCAGTCTCTCACAGTCGATCCGCCAGGCGAAGCCCAAGGAGCGACTTAAGGCACCTAAACCTCCGACTTGCTCCCGCCGACGGCGGTCGCGCTTCCGCGCTAATGCCCCTGCCGGGAGCCAGCAGCCCCGAGGGGGCGGTCTATCCCGCGATGACAGGCCCTGCCCGACGTACGATGAGTGCATGAGCGAGATCACAGACAAGGCGCAGCAGCTGCTCAACGGACGACTGGAAAGCATCCGCGTGCTCGAGGAACAGTCAGCGAGGGTACGCGAAGTGCGCGATCTTCTCGCGGCAGCCGAGCGCGCCGAGGGGGAAGCCTGGAGCGCAGCAGCCGGCGCCGGCTGGACACCGGCGGAGCTCAAACGTCTGGGCTTTTCACAGCCACCAAGTCGGCGAGGTGGACGTCGCCCGGTGAGTCGGCGAACTGACCTAAGTGCGGCGCCCACGACACACCAGGAGGAGAGGTGAGCATCCAGGAGAACTACGCGGACCAGGTGTCGTTGCAGGTCCGCTTCCGGGCGGGACTAGGCGCCGTGGACGAAGATGAGTCATGGGACCTTGTGTTCCATCCGGAGTCATCCTGGAATGAGCAAGAGTTCACCGCGCGACTGAGAGAGATCTCAGCCGAGATTGGCGGAGGGTGCTGTGGTTCACGTTTCCAGCTCGACACGAGACGATCGGAGATCGTCTGGGGTCCTTCAGCGGCCGTCACTGCTCTCGTCCTGACCCTTGCAGCTGAAGGCTTGAAGGCGGGGATTGGGGCCACACTGAAGCCCGTTGCCCGGACAGCCATCGCGAGGATGAGTGAAGGTCGGGCTCCCCTTGAGGGGATGCTGAGCTTAGATGAGTCCACCGCTTGCTCGTTCGCGATGAGTGCCGTCGATCGCCGGCTGGGCGACCGTCAGACGAAGCTGTCCGTCGTCAAGGTGGCCTCACCGAAAGACGGTAGTTTTGAAGTGGTGCTGGAGGCCGACGGGGACGGGGTCAGGTTCACGGTGCAAGTCGAAATGGTCGATGGCGTCGTACCTCTCTGTCGGATCGTGAGCGCAGCAACCGACTGAGGCAAACGGAGTGCAGGCTGAACTGCGGCCTAGAGAAGATTGGACACCGATGGCAGGCAACGTGACCCTCAGCGCTCGGAACAACAACTCCGCCGATGAGTTCTACACCCAGCTCTCCGATATTGAGGCGGAGCTCAGGCACTACCGGTCCCAGTTCGAGGGCAAGATCGTGTTCTGCAACTGCGACGACCCGTTCGAGAGCAACTTCTTCAAGTACTTCGCGATGAACTTCACGCACCTCGGGCTGAAAAAGCTCATCGCCACGTCCTACGCAGGCTCACCCATCACCGGACAGCAACTGCCGCTGTTCGATGTGGCCGGGCTCTCCGAGAGCCGCCCGCCGCGCGACGTGTTCAAGGTCGAGATCACCCACGTCCCAGACCTCAACGGCGATGGTGCGATCGACATGCTCGATGTCGAGGAGCTGCTGCGGCACGACGCCAACGTCATCACCCCACTGGAGGGTGACGGGAGCTTCGACAGTCCCGAGTCGCTCGCGCTCCTCGACGAAGCCGACGTGGTGGTTACCAACCCACCCTGGAGCCTCATCAGGACCTTCATCCCACTTCTGATCGAGCACGACAAGAAGTTCCTGGTGTTGGGCGACCAGAACTTCATCACCTACCGGGAGGTATTCGCTCAGATCGCAGCCAACAGGCTGTGGTTCGGCTACAACAACGGTGGGACCAAGTGGTTCCGCGTACCGGACGACTACGAGATCAAGACTGAGTCGCGCAAGAAAGTTGTTGACGGTATCAAGTACTTCTCGATGGGGCGCGCCTACTGGTTCACGAACCTGGACACCGCTAGGCGCCACGAACCACTGACGCTCTACAGGCGCTACACGCCCGAGGAGTACCCGACCTACACGAACTACCCTGCGATCGAGGTCGGCAAAGTGTCCGAGATCCCTGAGAATTACGACGGCGAGATGGGCGTCCCGATCACCTTCTTGGATAAGTACAACCCCGACCAGTTCGAGCTCGTCGGCCAGAGCATCGACCTCGCGGAGCCGATGTCGAAGTATGCCGCCAAGGAGGACTACGCGAAGAACGGCAAAGCAGTCGGCGGGACCGGTAAGTTCTTTGTCCCGGTTGGGGGCGGCAAGCACGAAGGGGTCTACCAACGTGTTGTCATCAAGAGGATCGGAGCCAGGGGATGAAGATTGACCTTCACCGCATCCCAATCCGTGAGGTCGTGAAGGGCTACTCCGATGACGGCGAGGGTGGCGTGCGCGGCTATGACGACAAGCTCAACATTCGCCCGCCATACCAACGCGAGTTCGTCTATGACGACAAGAAGCGCGAGGCGGTCATCCAGACCATCCTCAAGAGGTTCCCCCTGAACGTCATGTACTGGGCAGTCAACGGCGACGGCACGTTCGAGGTGCTCGACGGCCAGCAACGCACGATCTCACTGTGCCAGTACGTTGCCGGTGATTTCTCGGTGCAGATCGACGGCCGACCTATGGCCTTCCACAATCTGACACCGCCACAGAAGGACGCCATCCTGAACTACGAGTTGATGGTCTACTTCTGCGAGGGCGACGACAAGGAGCGCCTGGACTGGTTCGAGACGATCAACATCGCCGGGGAGAAGCTCACCGACCAGGAGCTCCGCAACGCGGTCTACACCGGTCCGTGGCTGAGCCATGCGAAGTCGATCTTCTCCAAGACAAACGGCCCGGCTTACGGGCTGGCCTCGAAGTACGTCGCGGGCTCCCCTACTCGACAGGAGCTGCTAGAGAAGGCGCTGAAGTGGAAATCGGGCGGCAAGGTCGCCGAGTACATGTCGCTTCACCAGCACGACCAGAACGCCAATGAGCTGTGGTCGTACTTCCGGGCGGTTGTGCAGTGGGTGCAGGACACCTTCACCACGTATCGGAGAGAGATGAAGTCGGTCGAGTGGGGGCCGCTGTACGACCAGTACCACCGCCAGCAGTTCGACACGGCAGAACTGGAGCGCCGGACCGTCGAACTCATCAAGGACCCGGATGTCACCAAGAATCGCGGCATCTACACGTACCTGCTCACCGGCGACCCGCGCCACCTGAGCATCCGGCAGTTCGACGCCCGCGAGAGACAGGCCGCTTATGAGCGGCAGGATCATCGCTGCGCCAACGGGGCCCACTGCAAGACACTCGGGAACGACCAGGGCCAGATGACGTTCACCATCGAACAGATGGAGGGCGACCACATCACGCCGTGGAGCAAGGGCGGAAAGACGACCGCCGAGAACTGCCAGATGCTCTGCATCCCGTGCAATCGGGACAAGCGCGGCCAGTGAGGCAGTGCGACGGCGCTGGAGACAACCCCCTTGCACAACTTGTCGGACTCAACCTCGGACCGCGTTGGCCACTTTTCGTGATGACGCAAGGATTGCCCCAGAGCGTGGCCTCGCAGGAATGATCGGTCGCCAATCGGCTACAGAGGCAGTTCAACTTCCTGCGCACCAGTCAGCTCTGGCCTAGGACGAGGCGTGCTCGCGTAGGCCCCTATCCCGGCGATTGCGTCGTGGAGCACGCGCCGGGAGCAACCGAGGTCGCGTGCGATCTTCGCTTTGGGTTCGCCGGCGACGGCCATCTTGCGGGCGAGCTGCACCTGGTCGTCGTCGAGCTTGCGGGCTCGACCTTTGTACGCCCCGCGCTGCTTGGCCAGCTCGATTCCTTCGCGTTGCCGCTCCCGGATCAAGGACCGCTCGAGTTCGGCGACCGCGCCGATGAGTTGGCGCTGGAAGGTCGCGAACGGATCGTCTGATCCGGGAGCGAACGTCAGCCGCTCTTTCACGAACTCGATCGTCACGCCGCGGCCGGTGAGTTCGTCGACGAGCTGCTCCAGGTCGACGAGGGATCGCGCGAGCCGATCCATCGAGGAGACGCGGAGAGTGTCCCCGCGGCGGAGGTGTCGCACCGCGTCGGCTAGGCCGGCGCGGTCCTGTCGGCTGCCGCCGGACACGTGGTCGGTGAACAGCTCTTCGACGTCGCCGATCGCGGCGAGCTGGCGATCGAGGTTCTGTGATGTGGACGAGACGCGGACGTACCCAACGATTTGACCCGGCATGTCTAGACCCTAGATGCAGACTGTGCATTTAGGGAGAGTTGGACCCTAGATGCACGCTCTTGGCGCGATCTCGGCGCGTGCATCTAGGGTGTACCCAATCGGGGCGCCCTCAGGCGGTCGACCTCAACGTGGGCGCCTTCACCGAACTCACCGCGGCGATCGCTGCGCGGATGGCCGTTCGAGGCACTGGCGCGATCGTGAACATCGCCAGCACGGGCGCGTACGCGCCGACGCCGGTCCTCGC